>PWSL01000207.1 GCA_003563255.1 Desulfonatronospira sp.
GATCTGTGGGCAGTAGTCTTTTTCTTAAAAAATAAGTGCGGAACATTTACAGTGCCAAGAGCTGAACCCCCGTCATGGCTCAAATTTTTCTTGTTTTTTGTGACAGGGTTTCAGGAGTAAGCCACTAAAAGCATAACAGGGGACAAATATCTATGAAGTTGGAAGATATGAACTTTGATGAAAAAATGGGCGAACTGAGTGCCATCATCGGCGAGGAGGAGAGGAAAAGGGGAATACTTATTCCGGCCCTGCACCAGATCCAGAACAAGTCGGGCTATCTTGATCCCGAAGAACTCAAAGAACTTTCCGAGTCCCTGAACATATCCCTGACCGAAATATACAGCGTGGCCAGCTTCTACAAGATGTTTCACTTCAAGCCCAGGGGCAGAAAGGTGGTCAAGGTATGCATGGGGACAGCCTGCTATGTGCGTGGGGCCAAGGTGGTTCTGGACTCTTTGTCAGAAGAGTTCGACGTCAAGGACGGGGCAACCACAAAAGATCTAACCATGACCCTGGAGACGGTGGGTTGCGTAGGCTGCTGCGGTCTGGCTCCAGTGGTCACCTGCAACGAAGAGGTGGTGGGCGAGATAGACGGCAAAAAACTGGATGAATTCATCAATTCCATTAAAGAGGAATAGAGGCAGGGGGTTGACCCATTTTATTCCCCGGCTGAAACCAAAGGCGGAGGGCCTGCGGTCAAATACATAAGGAGCAGTATTGATGGAGAGGCTTAAAAGTATAAAGGATCTCAAATCCCTGGAAGGGTCACTGCGTCGGCAGGAAGGAAAAGGAGCCAAGGTCAGGGCGTCTGTTTGCTGCGGTTTGCCCTGTACTGCCCTGGGTTCTCAGGAGATCGCCCGGGAACTGGCTGACGAGTCAGCCAGGCAGGGGATAGAGTTCGATATAGTCAAGACCGGGTGCCAGGGTCTTTGCCAGAAAGGTCCCCTGATGCAGGTGGAGCCTTACGGGTATTTTTACCAGCAGGTAAAGCCTGATCGCAGCGGAGAAATTGTCTCCAAGACCATGGGAAGCGGTCAGCCCGTGCGCGGGTTTCTATACCGGGATTCCTACCTGGATACCGTAAAGCAACAGATCCAGGAGGTCCCATTTTACAGCAAACAGGTGAAAATAGCTCTGCGCAACACCGGCAGGGTGGATCCCAATGATATTCACCAGTATATTGCCGCCGGCGGGTTCAAGGCCGTGGAAAAGATGTTTTCCAGAATGAGCCCCGATGATGTCCTGGAGGAGGTCAAAAAGGCCAACCTGCGGGGAAGGGGAGGGGCAGGCTTTCCTGCCGGTTTTAAATGGGCCCATACCAAGCGTTCCGGCAAGGGAGTGCCCAAGCTGGTGATAGCCAACGGGGACGAAGGCGATCCCGGGGCCTTCATGGATCGCTCCATCATGGAAGGTGACCCCTTCAGCCTGCTGGAAGGAATGCTCATCTGTGCATACTCCATTGATGCCAATTTCGGTTTCATCTACGTGCGCCACGAATACCCCCTGGCCATTAAGACTCTGGAAACGGCCATCAGGCAGGCGGAAGCCATGGGCCTTCTGGGCAGGAATATCCTGGGCACAGGCTTTGATTTCAGCGTGTTCATCAAGGAAGGCGCCGGGGCCTTTGTATGCGGTGAAGCCACATCTCTGGTAGCCTCCCTGGAAGGACAGAGAGGTTTTCCCAGGGCCAGGCCTCCGAGGCTTTCCGAAGTAGGGGGCGGGGCCTGGGGGTATCCTTCCAATCTCAATAATATCGAGACCTATGCCTGTGTACCACCCATTATCGAAAAAGGAGCGGACTGGTTTCTGGGCATAGGCACTCCCGGTTCCCCGGGCACCAAAGTGTTTTCTCTGGCGGGCAAGGTCAAAAACACCGGTCTGGTGGAGGTCCCTATGGGGATCACCCTGCGCGAGATAGTGGAGGAAATCGGCGGAGGGATACTGGGCGACAGGAAGTTCAAGGCCATTCAGACCGGGGGGCCTTCCGGCGGATGCATCCCGGAACAGTACCTGGACCTGCCTGTGGATTTTGATTCCCTGTGGCAGGTGGGTTCCATGATGGGATCCGGGGGCATGGTGGTCATGGACGAAAGCGACTGCATGGTGGATATAGCCAAGTTTTTCCTGGCCTTCTGCCAGTCCGAGTCCTGCGGTAAATGTCCCCCGTGCAGGGTGGGGACCTACCAGATGCTGCAGATCATGGAGCGCATCACTTCCGGGCAGGGAGAACCAGGCGATATCGAAAGGCTGGAGAAGCTCATCGAGACCGTGGGGGAAGGGTCCCTGTGCGGACTGGGCAGAAGCGCCCCCAACCCGGTGGCTACTACACTGAGATATTTCCGGGAAGAATACGAGGAGCACATCCATGACAAGTATTGCCGGGCCAATGTCTGCAGCGGCATGGGCGTTTTCACCATCGACCAGAAGGCCTGCATCCTGTGCGGGCTGTGCAGGGAGGCCTGTGCCTTTGATGCTGTCAGGGAGAGGCGAACCAGCTATTTCATAGACCAGGAATACTGCACCAAGTGCAAGGCCTGTTTTGAGGTCTGCCCTGTAGGAGCGGTCAAGGTAAAGAAGAAGGCTCAGATTGCCGTGGAAAAAATCAAAATACCCTATGAAGCAATGGTTTCAGTCAAACGCAAGGCCAAACTGACCTTGTGGGATGTTCTCAAATCCAAACCGCATGTGGTAATAACCATATATCATGATTCTACGGTTGCCGACGCCATCAGGACCCTGCATGACCGCAATGTCAGCAGTGTTTTCGTGGTGGATGACAACGCAAAGCTCATCGGGATCTTCACTGAGCGCGATGTGGTGCATTGCTACAACAGGGGCTTTTCCTGCCAGGATACACCTGTGGGACAGGTGGCCCGAAAGGATCTTATCAAATTCGAACCGTCCATGGGCATCAGTTCGGCCATCCTCATCGCTTCCAGGAACAAAAAGAGGCATATGCCCATCGTGGACGGAGACAGGATCCTGGGCATGGTGACTTTCAGGGACCTGGTTTCATACCTGTTGCCTGAAATAAGCTACATTTAAACCAAGCCGGGAATAACAGGAGAGAACCAAATGCTACTGCAAGATATACTGGATTCCAAGCTGGCCCAGGTGGTCAAGGTGCACCAGGACGAGACCGTGGCCGAGACCATTAAAATCCTGGAAGATATGAACGTCAGCGGTGTGTTCGTTGTGGACGACAATGACAGGCTCAGCGGCATATTCACGGAAAAGGACGTGGTATACTGCTTCGCCACCGGGGTGCAGGCCGCTGATACAAGGGTAAGGGAAGTTGGAAGGGGCGAGCTTATTACTTTTGAGGCCTCCACCCAGGTCAGCGAAGCACTGTCTGTGGCCTCCAAAAAAAAGATGCGGCATCTGCCCATAGTAGAAGGGGACGAAATAAAAGGTATGATCACATACAGAGACCTTGTGTCCCATGTCCTGCCCGAGATATGCTTCATGGCCGAGGCCATGTAGGAAATAAGAACAACCGCATCAATGAGCAGAGGTGACAATGAGCACGGAAAACTATGTGGAAGAAAAGCCGAAAAAACTAAAAGATATAAGGAAGGAAGCAGAAGAACGGGCCTGCCCGGTGCAGCAGATGCAGTATTTTATTGACGAGTTCCTGGACAAACCCATGTGTGGTAAATGTTACCCCTGCGCCCTGGGTACAGGGGAGGCCCAGATCCGGGTGGCCAGACTGGCCAGCCGGGAGGCCGGGGTTGACGGCCGGGACCTGGACCTGCTTATGCGCATCGGAGACAACATGGTCCGGGGCTCCCTGTGCAAAAGGGGCAAGGACACCGGGGAGTTTATCCTGGAGCTGCTTGAGAATTCCCGGGATGAAATCATGGAGCATGTATCCCGGTCATGTCCAAGCAGGGAATGTAAAAGCCTGGTCAGATATGAAATAGTTCCTGAGCTCTGCACCATGTGCGGGGAATGTAAAAAGGTATGCAGATATAACGCTGTACTCGGCGAGACCAGAAAGCCTTATTTCACCGGATATCAGCCCTTTGAGATCAGGCTGAAAAGGTGCACCGGGTGCGGGGAATGCGTGGACGTTTGCCCTGAAGGGGCTATAGTTGTCGGATCCAATCCAAGAAAAGAAGACCATAGTCAAGATATTAGGAGGTTTGAATGGGTAAGCAGGTAAAACTCCGGATAGACGGCCAGGAAGTCCAGGCTCCCGCCGGGATGAATCTCATAGATGCTGCTGAACTCGCCGGGATTCACATCCCCAATCTGTGCTACCTCAGGGGCATGAAAGGGATAGGCGCCTGCAGGATGTGCCTGGTGGAGGTGGAGGGACTAAAGGCACCAATAATAGCCTGCAATACAAAAGTAAAGCAGGATATGGCGGTTCATACCAGGACCGAAAGAGTCCAGGAAATCAGAAGATTCGTCGTGGATCTTATTTTGTCGATGCATCCCCTGGACTGTGTTACCTGCACCAAGTCCGGTGTCTGCAACCTGCAGGAGTACGCCTACGAATTCGGGCTAAAGGAGAGTTCCTTCAGCAGGAAAAAGTTTACCTATCCGGTAGACGAAGGCAATCCTTTTGTAAAAAGGGACCCGGCCTACTGCATCCTGTGCGGCAGATGTGTGCGGGTGTGCAAGGAACAGGGGACCAATGTCCTGGATTTCATGGGCCGGGGAATCGAATCCAAGGTCATTACAGCTAATGACATGCCCTTGCATGAGTCCGGGTGCACTTTCTGCGGCAGCTGTATAGACGTATGTCCTGTAAGCGCCCTGCGCGAGGCGGACAGGGAGAAGAAGGGCCGGGAGTGGGAGTTTTCCAGGCATGAATCTGTGTGCATGCTTTGCGGCTGCGGTTGTGATATTACCGTAAGCACCAAAGGCGACTTGATCCAGAAGATCAATGCCGGAAGCAGGTCTCCCTCCACTGAACAGCATTTTATTTGCACCTACGGCAGGTTTGGTTACGAGCATGTCGACGGGGGCAAGCGCATTCTTTCTCCCATGGTGCGAAAGGGGGGTCAGCTCCAGGAGGTGTCCATGAAGGATGCCCTGGAGGACCTGGCGGGCAGACTCAAGAAAGCCGGAAAAAACACAGGGTTTATAAGCACGGCTTCTATTCTCAACGAGGATGCCATGACCCTGCAGAGATTTTCCGGAGAAGTAGTCAAGACCTCCAACATTGACTCCACAGCCAGCCTTTATGCCCGGCCGGAACAGCTTGAAAAATCCCAGAAGGCAAAGCTGGACAAGGCTGATCTCATTATCCTGGTGGGGGTAAACCCGTCCCAGTGGACCAGGGTGCTTCCTGCACTGGATGTCGCAGTGCGCAGAAGACTTTCCCGCAAGGGCAGGCTTATAACCATCAATTCCCAGGAAACCGCTTTAGATAAGCTGGCGGAAATAAACTTAAACGGGGACGAGATACAGGCCGTACAAGGCATGATCAAATCTGTCCCGGACCATGGAATCAAGGTGGACCAGAAGCTTTTAAAGCATGTCCAGGAAGCCTCAACGGACAAGAACATGCAGCAGGCGGCCGAGATGTTCGCCGGCAGCAGCAATCCCCTGATCATTTCCGATCCTGCTTTTTTTGACGTTGCATCCAACCTGGCCTGGATCAAGGGGCAGGCCATGGCCATGCCCCTGGAAAGCAACGCCCGGGGTGTGGTGCTCATGGGTGTCAAAAGCAAGGACAATACTTTTCAGGATATGGCGGCTGTGGAGCATGGCCTGGTGCAGCGGGGCAGAAGCACTGTAAAGCTTCTTTACGCCGTGGGTGATGTGCCTTTGAGCAAAAAGCCTGACGGTGTGGATTTCCTTGTGGTGCAGTCCTCAAGCTTTACCGGCCTGGCCAGGGAGGCGGACATGGTCCTGCCTGCAGCCACTTACCTGGAGTCCTCCGGGAGCATGGTGGATTACCTGGGGCAACTAAAGACAGTGGAGCAGGCCATAGAACCCCGGGGTGAATCAAAAACCCACCGGGATATATTTGTACAGCTGGCCAAAAACATGGGAGCCACCCTGAAAAAGCCCACCTTTTCGGAAGTAAAAAAGGCAGCCGGTACAGAGGTCATCCTGTCGGTTGCGGATATGTCCAGAAAGGAAGCGTTCCAGGAAACCCCGGAATCCTATCTGCAGGCCCTCAATGCCCCGGTGCTTGAAACCTCCAGGCTCCTGTGGCTTAAAGAGTCCGGTATGACTTAGATCTGCTTTTAATGGCCGGGTATAATGCATAAACCAGATAGTTATCCGGCCATTTTACATTACACAGCTCCGCTTTTCCCCGCTGGACAGGGCTGAATTCAGACCCTACGGTTTTTTTGCCCATAAAAAAGTTATTTTCAGTCAACCATCTGAAACACAAGTAAAAGCATCAGAAAGCCAGGGATGACACAATGGACCATGTCTTGGATAAAGTAATTGAAAATTACCATGAAAACGAGGGCAATGCCCTGACTCTTTTGCAGGACCTGGAGGAAAATTTCGGATATGTCCCGCAAGAAAGTGTTTATGAACTGTCGGACAGGCTGAACATCCCACCCAGCCGGTTTTTCGGCATAGCAACTTTTTTTTCCCAGCTGCACCTCAAGCCCAGGGGCAAAAATATCATTACCGTCTGCCGCGGCACCCCCTGCCACGTCAAAGGATCGGAAAAAATCCTGAGCCGCATGCGCATGGAACTGGACATCCCCCCCGAGGAGGAGACCTCCGAGGACCGCATGTTTACCGTGGAAGAGGTCAACTGTGTGGGGGCCTGTGGAATGGCCCCTGTTGTAGTTATAAACCAGCAGGTCCAGGGCGAAGTGAACATCAAGAAGATGATTAAGCAGGTAAATGAGCTCCGGGCCGAGGAGTAAGTTGTCCAATGGTAAGTTATTATCAAAGGACTGGGCCAATAACTGGAGTGGTATGAATGGATAACAACTCTGTTGTGATAAAGGTGTGTTCCGGCACCGGAAGCATTTCTGCTGGAGGCGCTGAAGTCCTGCACGCTTTCAGGGAACTGGTGCTTTCTTCTGACCTGGAGGCGAGTTTTCAGGACAGGTGCAGGGCGGACAAGGTGGGCTGCCGGGGATTCTGTGCCCGGGATGTCCTGGTGGACGTGGTCATTGACGGGGAGAAGACCACCTACGAACGTGTCAAGTCAGACATGGTACCCAGGATCTTTGAAGAGCACATTCTGGGGGGGAGTCCTGTTCAGGAATGGACAGCAGACGAGCTGCACCAGTCCTTTCAGGACAACCAGAAAAAAGTCGTACTGGCTCATTGCGGAGAAATCGATCCCGAAGACCTGGATGCCTACCTGAATGTAAAGGGATATGAAGCTGCCCGCAATGCATTCAACGATATGCAGCCCGTGGAAATAATCGAAAAGATCAAACGTTCTAAGCTAAGAGGCAGGGGAGGAGCCGGTTTTTCCACCGGGCACAAATGGGAGTTTGCCTACAAGGTTGACGAAAAGGAGAAATATGTAGTCTGCAACGGCAATGAAAGCGATCCCGGGGCTTTTGCCGACAGGTGCATCATGGAAGGAGATCCCCATGCCGTTATTGAGGGCATGATGATCTGCGCCCGGGCCATAGGGGCCGGGAAAGGCTACATCTATATCCGGGACGGATATTCACTGGCTGTGAAGCGTCTGCGCCTGGCCCTGAAACAGTGCCATGAGCGAGGATTTCTGGGCAAAAACATATTCGAATCAGGGCAGGACCTGGACATAAGGCTTTATCCTGCGCCCGGAGCTTTTATCTGTGGAGAGGCCACCGCCCTGGTGCAGTCAATCGAAGGCAAAAGGGCCATGCCCACCCCCAGGCTGACCCGTACCTCTGAAAACGGGATCCGGGGAAAGCCCACGGTTATCAACAATGCCGAAACTCTGGCCAATGTACCCAAAATTCTTAGAAACGGCGCATCATGGTTTGCAGGACTGGGTACAGATACCAGCGGCGGAACCAAAGTCTTTTCTCTGACAGGCAAGGTGAAAAGCAACGGACTGGTGGAGGTCCCCATGGGAGCCACCTTGAGGGACGTGGTGTACAAGGTGGGCGGCGGCATAGACCAGGACCGGGCTTTCAAGGGCATCCAGCTGGGTGGTCCCACAGGAGGGTGTGTTCCCGAGTCCTGCCTGGACAGCCGGGTGGATTATGAATCCCTGGCCGTAGCCGGAACAATCATGGGCTCCGGGGGCATGGTGGTCCTGGATGAGACCAACTGCATCGTAGACACGGCCAAGTTCTTTCTGGATATCACCCAGGCCGAGTCCTGCGGCAAGTGCACGCCCTGCAGGATCGGCATGCGCAGGATGTACGAGATCCTTGAGCGCATAACCAGTGGAAACGGCCGGGACGGCGACGTGGAACTTCTGGAGGACCTGGGCAGTCATATCCGGACCACTTCGCTTTGCGGTTTCGGCATGACCGCCCCCAACCCGGTGCTGTCCACGGTCAGGTTTTTTCGGGACGAATACAATATACATATCCGGGACAGGAAATGCCCGGCTCTGGTGTGCAAGAGCCTGCTGACATTTTCATGCATAGAAGAGACCTGTACCGGATGCGGCATGTGCAAGCGGGTCTGCCCGGCGGATGCCATCCGGGGAACCAGGAAAAAGCCGCATTTCATCGATCAGGAGTTGTGCGTAAAATGCGGTTCCTGTTTTGACTCCTGCAAATTCGGCGCAATACTCAAAGAGTAGGTGGTATATGGGTTCGAGCAAGGTTACCTTGAATATTGACGGCAAAGAGGTCATAGCGGAAAAAAACAGCACCATCCTGGATGCCGCCAGGAAACTGGAGATAACCATTCCTTCCCTGTGTCACAATCCGGACCTGGTTCCTTTCGGAGGCTGCAGGCTGTGCCTGGTGGAGGTGGCCGGGACATCCAGACCCGTGGCCTCGTGTGCGGCCCTGGTCCAGGAGGGCATGCGGGTTAAAAGCTCCACCAACTATCTGGAGAGGCTCAGAAGGACCAATGTAGAGCTTCTGCTTTCAGACCACCCCAATGACTGCATGCTTTGCGAGCGGGCCGGCAATTGCAAGCTTCAGGAGCTGGCCTATTACTACGGAATCAGGGAAAACAGGTTTGAAGGCATCAGGAGAGAGTACCCGGAGCAGGATAACAACCCCTTTATCCGCAGAGAAATGGAAAAGTGTATTATGTGCGGGCAATGCGTGCGCATATGTGACGAAATCCAGGGAGTGGGAGCCATAGACTTTGCCTACAAGGGCCTCTGGACCAAGGTCAGTCCGCCTTTTGAAAAGGATCTGGACTGCGAGTTCTGCGGGCAGTGCGTAGCTGTATGTCCCACAGGGGCGCTTACCGGCAGGATGTGGGCCAGCAAGGGACGTCAGAAATTCAGGGAAGTGGAAACAGTATGTCCTTATTGCGGCTGCGGCTGCAATATTACTCTGGCTGTGAAAAAGAACGAAATTGCAAGGGTGTACTCCAAAAAAGATACCGTCAACCAGGGCATGCTCTGCGTTAAGGGCAGGTTTGCCTACGATTTCGTGCACAGCCAGGATCGACTGACCAGGCCTCTTATCCGGATCAATCCGGCCAAAGACCTGTATCTGCACCAGGAAAACCCTTACGCGGATTCAAGTTCCAGTGCCGGGTTCAAGCCTGATCCGGCTCAGTTCAGAGAAGCTTCCTGGGAGGAAGCCCTGGACTATACCGCTCTCAGGCTCAAGGAAATAAAGGACCGTCATGGTCCGGACGTAATCGGCGGGCTGGCTTCGGCCAGGTGCACCAACGAGGATAATTACCTTTTTCAGAAGTTCATGCGCATGGCGGTGGGCACCAACAATGTTGACCATTGCGCCAGATACTGACATAGTTCCACCATTGCCGGTCTGGCAACGGTATTCGGTTCAGGAGCCATGACCAATTCCTATGAGGAGATCAAGGACAATGACGTCCTGCTGGTGATCGGCTCCAACACCACAGAGACCCATCCCATTATAGGGCTGGAGATGAAAAAAGCTGTGCGGCGCGGGGCAAAGCTCATTGTCATAGACCCCAGAAAGATCGAACTGGTCAAGTGGTCCCATGACCATCTGCAGCTGAAGCCGGGAACGGACGTAGCCCTGCTCAACTGCATCATGAATGTCATCATCCAGGAAAATCTGGCGGACAAGGCCTATATCGATGAGCGTACCCAGGGCTTTCCGGCCCTGGCCCGGTCTATGGAAAGGTATACCCCCGAGTACGGGGAAGAGGTCACCGGGGTGTCCCGGGAAAATATTATCAGCACCGCACGGCTTTACGCCCGGGCCTCCAGGGCGGGTATTTACTACACCATGGGGGTCACCCAGCACACCCACGGCACGGACAATGTCTTTGCCATTGCCAACCTGGCCCTTATGACCGGCAACCTGGGACGCCGTTCCACCGGGGTTAATCCCCTGCGGGGACAGAATAATGTTCAGGGTTGCACCGATATGGGCTGTGTACCTCCTTTTTTTCCCGGGTATCAAAGTGTGGCTTCTCCAGAGGTCAAAGCAAGGTTCGAAAGGCTGTGGAGGACGACACTTTCATCCAGTCCCGGTCTTACGGCCACGGAAATGATTGATGCCGCTGCCGGGGGGAATTTCAGGGCCCTGTACATTAAAGGAGAAAACCCCGTGGTAAGTGATCCGGATATGCAGCACACGGTAAGGGCCTTGCAGAGCCTGGATTTCCTGGTGGTCCAGGACATCTTCATGACCGAAACGGCCCTGATGGCGGACGTTGTTCTGCCTGCGGCCTGTTTTGCCGAAAAGGAAGGCACCTTCACCAACAGCGAGAGACGGGTGCAGCGGGTGCGCAAGGCCGTGGATCCTCCGGGAGAGGCCAGGGAGGATTCCTGGATCATTGCCCGGCTCTCTTCCAGCATGGGTTATGACATATCTTATGACCGCATCGAGGATGTTTTCAGGGAGGCGGGCAAGGCCTGGCCCGCCCTGGGAGGCATGGACTACCACCGCCTGGAGCACAAAGGTCTGCAGTGGCCCTGCCCCACGAGGGATCACCCCGGAACCCCCTACCTTTTCAAGGGGGCTTTTCCCAAAAGAATACCTGCTTTTACTCCGGTGGATTACCGTCCCTCGGAAGAACTGCCGGACAGTGAATATCCTATGATTCTCAACACCGGCAGGGAGCTTTTCAATTATCATACCGGAACCATGACCAGGAGAAACAAGGCTGTAAACCTGGTTTCTCCCGGGGGATACGTGGAAATTCATCCCGCGGACGCCCGGGAAATTGATATTGAAAACGGACGCATGGTCAGGGTCTCATCCCGCAGGGGCAGTATCAAAGTCCAGGTCAGGATAAGCAGCAGACCTCTGCAGGGGACGGTGTTTATTCCCTTTCATTTTATCGAGGCTGCGGCAAATATGCTCACCAATACCGCGGTGGACCCCATTGCCGGCATCCCGGAACTGAAGGTTTGTGCAGTAAAGCTGGAATCCATGGAAACTACAGGAGTTCTGAAATCAAGGAGAAGTCATGATTGACGCGCAGATTTTGAAAAAGCAGATTTTACTCAAGGATATGGACGAATATGAACTGGGCAAGATTGCCAAAATCGTCCAGAAGGTATCCATAAAACAGGGCGAAGTCCTGTTTCAGGAAGAGGATGAGACCAGAGGACTTTGGCTCATCAACAACGGAAAAATCCAGATATCTAAGATGGCCGCCGACGGTTGGAGGCAGACACTGGTGGTTCTGGGAGAGGGGCATTTTTTCGGGGAACTGGCCATTATTGAGAAGCGCAAGCACGTGTCTAAAGCCGAGGCCATGGAGGACACAGAGCTGTTTCTTATTCCCAAGGAATCCTTTGAAGAACTGGTGGCGGATGACTGCGCCCTGGCCATGGATTTTTTCAAGAGCATGGTGGTGGCCCTGAGCTCCAACCTGAGACGCATGAATGACAAATTCTTAAGTGTTCTCATTAGCTATTAGGCGATCTGCACCGTTGCGCATGGCATATCTGCCGCTCGTCTAAAAAAACATGCAGGCCGGGGTGTAAAAACTTAACCAGAATAAAAGCGTACTGGAAGCAGAAGATTTCGCTGTGTAGACTGACAGGGAGGCACAGTATATTGTTCCCGGCTTCCGGCTTAAAAGGAGGATTTAAACTATGCAGGACAAAATACTCGACGGCAAGGGCGTATCAGCCGCTATCAAGGCAGAGCTGGCTCAGGAAATTCAGGAACTGCAGAAGAAAAACGTAACTCCCGGCCTGGCCGTGGTCCTGGTGGGAGAAGATCCGGCATCCCAGGTGTATGTCAACATGAAGGAAAAGACATGCAACGCCCTGGGAATTGTCTCCCGCAAGCATGTCTTGCCTGCAGACGTATCCGAGGAAAAACTCCTGTCCATGGTGGATGAGCTGAACAATGACCCGGAGATTGACGGCATCCTGGTGCAATTGCCCCTGCCCGGACATATTGATGAAAACAAGGTCCTGGATCGCATCAAGGTAGAGAAAGATGTGGACGGATTCCACCCCGAAAGCATCGGACGGTTGGTGCTGGCTCAGGATGGTTTCAGGGCGGCCACCCCGGCCGGAATCATCGAGCTTTTAAAGCGCAGTAATGTGACCCTGGAAGGCAAGGAGGCCGTGGTCCTGGGCCGCAGCAATATCGTAGGCAAGCCGGTTGCCTTGTTGCTTTTAAACGAAAATGCCACGGTCACCATCGCCCACTCCAGGACTAAAGACCTGGCAGAAGTGAC
>PWSL01000087.1 GCA_003563255.1 Desulfonatronospira sp.
AGGACTTGCCTGGGAGATAGTAAAATCTCTTAGAGAGCAGAAAAACAATGACTTTCCGAATACTCAATACTTTTTAGACCTGTTGAGAGAGTACGCCTGTATCCATGACATTAAAAAACCTGGCAGGCTTCACTCCCAGTTTCTCAGGTGGGCCGCAAATGCGGCTGTAAAAGGAAAAATATCAAACTTGATCAGTATACTGCGCTGGTGGGACCCGGCCAATTTCCGGCTGGAGGATTTTGAGCGGTTCAGGCCGGACGGTGGAGACAGGTCTTTTGACAGCCTTGTGGAGCTGGCCATAAGAGGGATTGCAAAAAATATTAAAAAAGAAAATGACCAGTACCATCTTGACTGGGCAACAGAGTTTGTTGGTCAACATTATGATAAATATCCCCACCAGGAATGGTTTCCCCATTATTATTCCAAGCTTTTAATCAAGACCGGCCGGATGGCTCAGGCCAGGGAGCTGCTATTGCCTTTAGTCCGCAAAAAACAAAATGAATTCTGGTCATGGACACATCTGGCCCAGACATATCCCGGTGATAATGATACCAGGCTGTCCTGCCTGTGCAGGGCGTTGCTGTGCCCGGCCAAAGAGGAGAAATACCGGGTCAAGGTTCATGAAGAGCTGGCAGAGATTCTTGTGGAAAAGGAAAAATTGCCTGAAGCCAGATATGAGATAGATACAACCCAAAAAAAGAGCAATACGGGTGGCGGGCTGTGAGCCTCTACAGAAAGCAGGAGTGAAAAGGACATGATCCAGGAAGATATTCTTTATAATTATTCTGAGACAGCCCTGGGCGTATTGCAGGATTACCGCCGCAAACTGGTGCAGGGCCTGGAATCGGAAGGTCTTGAGTCGGAGTACATATCCCATGTTGTGCAAAGATTTCGCATCAGCAGTGATCTGTATTTCTCCCTTCAGCCGGAATACCGGAAATGCCCTGAATCATTTTCCAGGTATTGCAGCGAAAAAGGACTTTCACCGCATCTGGACAGATCTTTGACCAGTCTGCACGGACATGGTTTTCGCCTTTTTGAGCATCAAAAAAAAGCTGTTGAGTCCATTCTGGACAATGTACCCACAGTAATTTCCGCTGGAACAGGCAGCGGCAAGACCGAGTGCTTCCTTATCCCGGTGCTGGAACACTGCCTGACAAGCAAGGACCCAGGCGTCAAGGCCTTGCTGCTCTATCCCATGAATGCCCTGGCCAATGACCAGATGCAGAGAATAGCTCAATTATGCCGTGATATGGATGTCAGCTATGGCCTGCTGACCGGTGCTACTCCAGAAGAACCATTGCCGGAAAAAGGCATTGAAGATGCCAATAGAAAGTATTCCCGCCGGGAAATAACAAAGAGCCCTCCAGATATTCTGCTGACCAACTATGTCATGCTGGAAAGGGTGTTGACCACCGGGAAATGGCACAGCTTAGTTGAATCCTTTGCCCACAGCCTTAAGTATGTTGTCCTGGATGAGCTGCATACCTATCAGGGCAGCAAAGCCGCTCATATTATGCTGCTGCTCAGGCGGCTTCAAAGACGTCTGTCCGGAAAAGCTCTGCTCATAGGATCCAGCGCTACTTTATCAAGTCCGGGCAGAGACAGTGTCGACGGCCAGGAAAGGGAAAAAGAACTTCATGATTATGTCTGCACCATTTTCAGCGTGACCAGGTGCAATATCATAACCCCTGAGCCTGAGCCTCCTTCCAGTGAAATACCCATTGAATGGCCCAGGAAGCCGGAACCTGACCCTGAACTGTTTTCCAGACCTGTGAGCCGGAAGTCCCTGGCAACGATGCTCAAAGATCTCTGCGGTGTCTCACTTGATGGACATGAAGACTTAGACAGCCAGGTTTCTGACAGCTCCCATCCGGTCGAACGTATTGCCAGACATCCATTTATTATGGCTCTTGCTCAAAACCTTAGAGATAATGGAGCCATGAAACTTGCAGAGATAACCCGGATATACAGGGACATCTGTCCATACAGGCTGACCAGTCATGAGGCGACAGAGCACGTAAGGGCCTGGCTTTTCCTGATAAACTGCATGGACTCTTTTAGGATGAAAAAGCCGATTCTGGACTTGAGGCTGCATATGTTTATGCGCGCCCTTGCTGGACATCTTTTTTTCTGCCTTAGCTGCGAAACTTATCATCCAGAAGGTTCTGGGGTCTGCCCTGACTGCTCCCTGCCTCTTTTTCCCTCGGACAAAAGAAACATCCACTGCTGCCTGGCCATTGCTGAGTCAGGCAGACTACATCCACTCGAGTTCCAGGAGTTTTATGAAGATAGTGTTTGTGTGCAGATACGCAGGTATACACCTGAGCTTGAACACGCAACAGGAATACTGCGATGCAGAATAGATTTTTCAGCGAAAAACAACGATTCCACGGATTCCCTTGTTTTTTATCAGGACGCTCATGGGGATTACTGTCTGGTGCTGCAGGAAGACAGGGATAAGACGTCCCTGAACAGATTGTTTGTAAATCTGACTGAAAGGCACAAGGCCAATGATTATCTCAGATCTTTGATTTACCGTGTGCTTCAGTATTTACCCGAAAATAAGCGCAAGCTGCTGGCATTTATTGATGACCGGGAAGGTGTTTCACACAATTCTTCAATACTGCGGGACGAGTTCGCAGCAGACTTCCTCGAACAACTTCTGGTCAATTTATACCCTGATGCCACCGCACAATGCTCTATCCTGCAAGCCCTGAACACCTTGTGCCTCTATTCAGCAAGTCCCGGCAGCGAATCTGTGTTTACCGTCCAGGAACTTGAGATCCTGGATGAAGTCGAACTCTGGTTTTTGAGATTTATCAAAAAACCTCAGGATACTTCTCAGGGAAAAAAAGATTTTTTGATGCTCCGGACAGTGTCATCTTTAAGCCCGGTAGAACAAAAAATCCTGAATGTCTTTCTAAAGGAAAGGGCTATAGAGCTTTTTGACATTAAAGCCTGGAAGGACAGCAGTTATATCAAGTACAACAGACACTGGGCTATAAGAAAGCGGCGGATTTATCTGGATGCGGAGCAGGCACCGGTGTCAGAAAGGATAACAGGAATCTCTCTTTCGCAGTATTCCAGAAACCATCACGCTTTCCTGGCAGACCTCGGCAGGTCAGTCCCGGCAGATGCTGACAGCCACCTGAGCGTCTCCGAGGCAGCCAGGGCCGGAGCAGATATTGTCAGGAAAATCATACCGTCCCTGGTTGAAAAAGGTATTGTCCGGGAATTTTCTGATGACGGGAGAAACAGTTATGCCCTTAACCCGGAATACGTTGTGTTTTCACCGGAGTGGATCAATTCCAGGAGAACACGCGCAGGTTCTGATCCAAGAGCAATCATTGTCAGGTATCA
>PWSL01000384.1 GCA_003563255.1 Desulfonatronospira sp.
GCCTGCCCCGTAAAATTTCTTCCCATTTTACTGGGGTGGGCTAAAAACTCTTTTCTTATCTGGGTTGCGGGCAAAGCCCGCGTTAGTCTTTCATAAAATGACAAATTTTCATTTACATGTCTTTGAAAAAATATATAATTATTGATCATGCAGACTATAATAGACCAGCTGATAGCTGATTTTCATGAGCAGGAACTGCCGCGTATGACCCCAAAGCAGGCCAGGCTGCCCTGGCTTCCGGGTAAGATCGATACCGTGATCGGGATGCGCAGGTCCGGCAACACATGGTTTCTTTACATTTCGCGTCAAGCGCAAAGTGTAAAGATGATCTTTACATTTCGCGCTTGACGCGAAGTGTAAACTTGTCTTTTCTGCTGCAACCGGATAATATATAGCTCATGTCGTAACAGTTTAGCCATTTGCAGGTGGCACGGGGACTGGCTCTCCCAGTCCTTGTATTATAATGTCTGTTTTTTCCATCAACAAAAAACAAGGACTTGGGTGCCTGCCCCCTGCTTTCCCTTATCCATTCGTTAACCAGGAACAGTTCTTGGTTTCTCGTTCTTAGTTCTTCGTTAACCAAGAACGACGAAAACGACGAACCAAGAACGACGAACCAAGAACCGTTATGTATGTATACGAACTGAGCTTTGAGAATTCGCTGCTTAATAACCAGGTTCTGTTCAAGCCTGCTGCAAACAGGAACAGACTAAGCAGGTTTACAATTCTTCGCAGCGGTGACTATAAAGACAATCTTGAAGTTCTTCGTATTCTGGCCCTGGCCGGCAGTGGCTGCACTGCATATCTGCATGTTATGGACTTCCCTCTTCGCAGCCTGGTCAGGGAAAACAAAAATCTGAATATGCAGATTGTCTGGCAGGAGCATACTGCAGGTAACAAGACAATTTTTGAAAAGCTGCCGGGAATCAGTGGAGTCCGGATAGATCAGTCAGGAAAAGGAAAAAAAATTACTGCAAAGGCTATTGACAATCCGCTGAAATATCAGGTTTTGCCTATATACAAATGGAGCCTGCCTGCCAAACATATGCTGCTGGCATATGGCAACAGATTTAGTGAAGACCTGGTGGACACTGATCTTAATATTTCTGATCCATTCTATCAGCTCAAAAGGATCAGCAGCCTGTTCAATACCGGGAGCAAACTTACCTGCCCCATAGCTTTTCTAAGCGACCTCAGCTACCGAAGCATCAGGTTTGTTCGTTATATGCCCACTCAGATACTCAATGATCTGCTCGGCAACATGTCGCGATCCTTCAATATCGATATTTCCGGTCTGATGGAAAAAGGTGCTGATTTTAACAGATTCTGGAAAAGCATACCACTTGAGTTTAGAACACTTTTGCTGCCGGTCATTGATGCAGCCAGGCATTTGCATGATGCTCTGCCCAGCCATCCCAATCCTTTGCATTTTCCGGGAATAATGGTTCTGGACCGCCCGGATCTGTATTGCCAGGAGGATTATTTCCCGCAATGGACTATGATGCTCAGCCGGATTTTTCCTGCCATGCAGTTCATAATATCCCTGCCTTCAGTCACACAATACAGCCTCAGTTCAAAAATGTTGTCCAAGACTTTGCCAAGCTTTAAAAAGTATCGTAATCCTGCCAATAAGCAAAACAAAAGCAGAACTGGTGCGGACAAACTACCTTCAGGAACAGTTCTGCTCATAGATGTGGACAGCAGGCTGCCCAACCCTGCTCTCATGAAGATGGCCGGTTTCTATCGCCGGCAGGGATACCGGATAAAGCTGGCCAGAAAAACAGAGTATTACCGAGGTGCGGAAATGGTCTTTGCCAGCATTGTTTTCAATGTTGCGTCGTCACATAATCATTTGCAAAGATTGCGTACCTATTACGGATACAGCATTGAGTTCGGGGGCTCAGGCATTGATCTGCATAAACGTTTGCCGGATGAAATTGAAAATTTCCAGCCGGATTATGAGCTTTACCCTGAGCTTGGGGACAGGGCCATTGGCTTTTTGACCAGAGGCTGCCCATTTAAGTGCAGCTTTTGCATAGTGCCCATCAAGGAAGGCCGGCCCCGGCAGGTGGCCGATGTTGAGACTCTGGCCCGGGGGCGGGAAAAACTGATTCTTCTGGATGACAATATCCTGGCCTGCCCGGGCTCTCAAGAGCTGCTGGAAGAACTCAGCCGCAGAAAAATGCAGGTCAACTTTAATCAGACCTTGGACCTGAGCCTGATTAATGAAGAAAATGCCCGAATAATCAGATCCATTCAGTCCTGTAACGTGAGATTTACTCGCTCGGTGTATCATTTCAGTCTCAACGACAGCCATAATCTGGACAGGATCAGGGAAAAATATGCGCTTTTTAACTTTTCTTCCCGGGATAATGTTGAGTTCGTATGCATGTATGGTTTTGATACAACACTTGAGCAGGACCTGGAGCGCTTCAGGTTTTTGCGCTCCCTTCCGGGTGCGTATGTGTTTGTGCAGGAGTATCAGCCCATAATTTCAGGCCCCAAACCAATGCTTGATGATTACTTTGATGACCATGCCGACGAGTATATTGATGAGCTGTGCCGGATATGCTTTCCCCAGTGCATGAAGAGCATGGAAAAATACTTTCGCTGGCTGAGCAGAATGTATGCTGAAAAGTTTGGCAGGCTGCACATGCCTCTTGTGGATACCATTTTCAGGTACAACCAAAAATTCAGCCGCGGAAAATATATTGCCAGCCTTGCAGGCACCAGAGATATACTTAACTGAATGGGCGGACAATCATCTTTACATATCGCGCTTGACGCGAAGTGTAAAGCTCCGCAGGAACGCTTTCAGCGTTGTTTAACGGGGCAAGCCCAGTTAAACCCTGCTTTGCAGGAAATCTTTCGGATTTGTTTAATCACGCTATATGCGTGACAGGCAGGGTTTCAGGAGTAAGTCACCAGGCTTTTTCCGCGACCCTGCGCGGAAAAAGAGGCCCCTGCGGGGCATCATTCCTTTATTGTTCCCACGCTTTGTGTGGGAACATCTTCCGGACGCTCCTCGTCCACCAGTGATCCAGCACTCACTTTTGAATACTATTGTTTTATGGTATTTCTCCATTGCCAAAAGTGAGTGCTGGATCCAGATACGCTCCCACTCAGAGCGTGGGAGCGATAAAAGCTTCAGTGTTCTTCCGTATGTTCCGTGGGCAAAACCTCTTGGCTTTCTTTGAAAATGAAACAACATGTTGTTCTGAAATTTGTGCCAAGCGCCAAAAAACTCTTTTAATGTTCCCAGGCTGGAACCTGGGAACAAGAAAAGAAAAAATCCTTACTTTCATGTTTGTGTTAGTTGGGTAATAGGCAGTCCTACAGCTTAACTCCGTCAGCATATGAATA
>PWSL01000091.1 GCA_003563255.1 Desulfonatronospira sp.
AAATCTGCACCAGGTGCCCGGGGCTGGAACCATTGTCCTGGTGTGCAACAAAGGCGGGCGTTCCTATCACTACAGCGAAACTTATTAAATACAGTATGGTATCTCAATTGGGGACAGGCACCCCGCACTTATTTTTATTAAATGATCTTGGTTTTATTGGAAAAAATAAGTGCGGGGGAGCCAGTCCCCGGAGGTCAACAAATAAGTTTCGCTGTAGTGCTATAAAGCCCGGCTCAAGCCGGCCCGGAAAGGGATAACCAATACCCTCAACCCGAGCTGAGGCATGGCCGTGCACAAGAAGCAGGGAGCAGACATCTGAACTGCAAGCGTTCAGCGGCCCGAAGCCAGAAGGGCTTTAAGGCCCGTCAATGTGCCTTTCCACTGCACATCTCCCATAACTATGTGTATCACCGGGCTTTTTTCCGCAATGATTTCCAGGTGCAGATCATCGCTGTTATTGATGTGCAAGAGGCACTCGGCCCACATCTGAGCGGGAAGTCCGATCACCTCGCAGTCATAATCGGTGCGTATCTCGGCGGTCATACGGATCTCTTCCATGTCCAGTCCTCCTGGCTGTTTATGATGCTGGGACACAGACCTGAACGGCTGTACCTGCAGGAGATCGAAACAAGGGCATCGTTCTTGTGCGTCTGCATCATGAATCTGGGTTTGCTTTGTCTGCCGGACTTTGACCTTTTGTGAAGCCTGAATCCGTGAAGTTTATGAATTTCAGGATTCTGAGTGAAGGGTAAAATATTCCCGGCGTTTACATCTGAACAGCTAAGTTGCGGTCAGGCCCTTTATTCTGGCCTCCATTTCAGTGCTCAGTTCTTCCGCCCTGGCCCGGCTGATAACCGGTAGATCTTCAGCCAGCTTCTCCACCTCCGCCTCCGGAATGCCCGTGAGTTTGTGAATCAGGAAAGCATCCATCTCGCCATCCTCCAGGAGGTGACCGCAGGCGCCCAGGGCCCCCACAAACTGTCCTCCGGCGAAAACAGGCACGCAGATCTTCATCAGACCTGCATCACACTCCTCCACCACAGGCTGTCCTGTCTGTCTGGCCAGGCTGGCCAGATTCTGATGGGCCACCGAGCATACGGACTGCAGGGCCGAGGGTATCTCTTTGATTCTGGGGCACAGACGGTTGGCCCACTGTTTAAGCCCGGTGAATGTGAACCCCTGGGCGTCGTAGGCATTGACATCCAGCCCGGTACGTTCATTGAGTTCGTTTTCCAGCTCAGCCCATTCTTCTTTGGAAAGCAGGTCAAGCATGGTCATGAAAATATCCTCCAGCTATGGTGTAAGACTTAATCCATTACCAGGGCCTCGGCCACCACTTCCCACAGGTACTTGACTTCAATGGAGGCCGGGCCCTGGGCATCAAGCATGGCCCGGATATGGCCGTGGCAGCTGTGGCAGGGGACCACCACCAGTTCGGCCCGGCTGTTTTTTATCTGCTCAATTTTTCTACGGCTGTAATATTTGCGCTGCTCTTCATAGGGGGTGAGCATGAGCCCGCCGCCCCCGCCGCAGCAGTACTGCCGGGCCCGGTTGGGCTGCATGTCCGTCCAGTGCTCCAGGCATTGATTCAGTATCCAGCGCGGTTCATGGAAATAGCCGTGCCCGAACAGGGCCTCTGACTTGCGGCCGTAGTTGCAGGGATCGTGGTACACGGCCTTTTTTTTGATCCGGTCCCTGTCCAGCCTGATCCTCTGGGTGGATATGTATTCAACCAGGAGATCGAACACGGTCACCGCCTCATAGCGCTGCCGGAACTCCGGATGCCAGCGGGCCAGCCCGTACCGGGTGGCCAGGTAGGCGTGTCCTCATTCGGGGTACATGAGCCCCCGGGACCGGAGTCTTTCCATGTTGCCCACGATGGTATCCACTCCGGCCTTGAGCACCTGGTCCTGGCCGGAAAAAAATCCCCAGTTGACCCCTTCCCAGCGGCTGCCGGGCAGGGTCCAGCTTTCGCCGGCGGCGTGCAGGATCTTCCACCAGTGTTTGAGATCCTCGTTCTGGGTGTTGACCAGCTTGTTGTGCAGGGTGAAAAGAAGCCGGGCATCTTCCTTGTCCACGGGCAGGACAAAGTCCTCGAAGCCTGGCTCCTCGGTGAGCTCCTCGGCCACGTCTTCTACAATGAACCCGAAGTCTTCGTCGGGCAGACCCAGGTTGTTTCCGGTCTCCATGAACATTTCAATCCCTTTGCCGATGGCCTGGGGAACAGTCTTTTCCCCGCCTAGATCCCTGGCCTCGCGGATCATGTCCGTGATGCGCACATCCATGGGGCATCCCTCCTGGCAGCGTCCGCACATGGTGCACAGCCAGGCCAGGCTGGATTCGCCCAGTTCTTCAAATCTTCCCAGCTGACCCAGGCGCACTATGCGCCGGGGATCAAAGCCTTCTATTCCGGTCATGGGGCAGGCGGAAGCGCAAGTGCCGCAACCCAGACAGATCTGCGCCGGATTGCCTCCGCCGCCGGGTCCGGACAGGTCGGTATGGGATAAAACTTCAGTTGAGTTCATGGACATTTTCCTCCAATTGTTCAGACCACGCACTGGCCTTATTGGGACAGACCGCCACACAGGCCCCGCAGCCCCTGCAGGCCAGGGGATCCACAGCCATGGCCCCTGTTTCTTCATGGGCATACCTGGCCTTGAACGGGCATGCCTCCAGGCACAGGCCGCACAGGGAGCAAAGGGCCGGCTTGACCCGGACAAAGGTCTGAAGCCGGCTGTCCAGCCCCTGTTTCAGCAGGCCCAGGGCGCTCATGGCCGCAGCCCGGCCCTCCAGCACGGCCTCCTTAAAAGGCACCGGGTTTCTGGCCAGACCGCAGATAAATATCCCTGCCCGCCCGGATTCCACTGGCCTGTACTTGGCATCTGCTTCGCAAAGAAAGCCCTCTGCCGAACTGTGCACGTTGAAGATCCGGGCCATTTCGCTTCCTGCTGCCGGGACCACCCCGGGAGCAAGCACCAGCTGCTCTGCTTCATATTCGCTCTCTTCACTGAGATAGGGATCAGAGCCCTTGACCCTGATTTTGCCGTCTTTGGCCTCCAACGACGGGGGGGCATCAGGGCTGTAGGGGATAAAGCGCACGCCCTCGCTTCTGGCCCGGGTGTAGAGCTCTTCGTCGTCGCCCTGGACCATGATGTCCCGGTAAAATACGGTCACCTCTGCTTCAGGCCGCAGGCTCAGGGTCTGCAGGCAGCTCTTGAGGGCCAGACTGCAGCAGACCCGGCTGCAGTAGTTGGCTGGTTCCTGCCTGGTATTATGGCACAGGATAAAGATCACCGATTCCGGCGCTTCCCCGCTATTCCCGGCCGCAAAAATCCGCCGGGAATATTCGAAAATGTCTGCTGTCCTGTCTTCCTGCCGGGCAACAGGAGCAGCCCTGCCTCCGGTGGCCAGTACTGCTGCTCCGTGAAGAATTTCTTTTTCGTCGCCGCTGGAGTCCCGGATCCGGCTTTTGAATCCGCCGGCCGGGCCGGTGCAGGAGATCACTGCAGCCGACGGATATACTTGCACCAGCTTATGCTCCATGGCCCTGGCCGCCAGATCCTGCACCTCTTTTCTTTGTTCAGGGGAAATATTGCTCAGGCCATGCCCACCCAGATGGTCCTTCTGTTCCACCAGTACAACCGGGATGTTTCCGGCGGCCAGGGTCAGGGCGGCCGAGAGGCCGGCCGGCCCGGCGCCCACCACCAGCACCCGGCTGTGGACCTGGTCCTGGTCTTTGGCCTCCTGGTCGGGGAGGCTTTCCTGCCGGTCTTCCCCCAGGGCCGTGGCGGCTGTGGCCGAGGCAGCAATGATGGAGCGGGCGATATCCAGGACCCGTCTGGAGCCGGGGCTGGTGAATACGCCTTCGCGGCCGGCATATTCAGGCGGTTTCCAGGCGGGGTCCCGTCCCACCGAAAGCACCACCAGGTCAAAGTCCCGGTCCTGCTGGTTGCCCGGAGAAGGTGCGTGGGGGATGCGCAGGATCTGCTCTTCAGGGACCTGTTCAATGCTGTGGGGCCTGCAGCGGATGAGTTCCACCCCTTTTTCCCGGGCCCGGTCCAGGTACTTCTGCCAGTCCCGGCCGGAAGTGCGCATATCCATGTAGAAGATGGAGCACTGGATGTCCTTTTCCCTGGCCAGACTGGCCTGCTTGAGAGAGATCATGCAGCAGATCCCGGAGCAATGATCCGCTTCCAGCTTGAGACTGCGTGATCCTGCGCACTGGACCCAGGCCGCCCGGCGCACCGGCCTGCCGTCGGATGGACGCATAATATCCGTGCCTGCACTGCTCAAGAGAGCTTCGAAATCAAGGGTGGTGATCACGTCGGCGTGGGCCGCGCTCTGGTAAAGATTGTACACTTCAGGCAGACAGTATTCTACTCCCGAGGCCAGGACTGCAAAGTCAAGGTTATCCAGGACCTTTTCCTCCCGGGCGGCATCAAGATCTATGGCCCCTTCCCGGCAGGCATCCCGGCAACGGCCGCACAGAGTACAGGCCTCCAGGCTGATGGCCAGATGATGGGGCGGTCTGTGGGGGGCGGCCCGGGAAATGGCCTTTACCGGGATCTGCCCGGTGGAAAAGAGGTCAGGCATGTGCACGGGACAGACTTCCACGCACTGCATGCAGGCGTTGCATTTATCACTGTCCACCATAAGTGTCTGCCTGATCAGGGTTGCGGACATATTGCCCGGAGAGCCCTGAATGTCCTGGACCTCGAAACCCGGGAAAAATTCAATGCCCGGGTGGCCGAATCCTCTGCGCATGCAGGCCTGCCAGGTCCGGCCGGAAGGATCAGGAGGAAGCACCCGGCACAGGCCGCAATGGTTGCTGGGAAACTGCCGGTCCAGACCCAGGAGCAGCCCTGCAGGAACAGCCTGTTTTTCAGCCAGGAAAACGCTGCAGCCTGCCCGGGCCAGATCCATGGCCGCCTTCAGGCCGCTTACCCCGCCGCCCATGACCAATGCCCTGGCCGCTTCCTTCATTGGTCACCCTCCGTGGAAAAATTTAAATGCGGAATAGGTTCCTCGGGGCTGCGGCCGGCCTTGTAGTCAAGCTCCTTCTGAGTGGCGGCGGCTACGGTCCTGAAAATGTCCGCCACAGGGATATGGATGGGACAGACACTGGAACACTGCCCGCAGCCTACGCAGGCGTGGGCCATGTGGGCCAGCCTGGTCAGATGAAACATGGTCATCCCGGCCGGGAGCCTGATCCCGCCGGTCCGGCCGGCCCTGGTATGCAGCATTTCCAGGTTCTGCTCAAAGGCTTCCCTGCTGCATACGCATTCGCGGCAGAAACACACCGGACAGGCCCGCTGGCAGTTGAAGCAGCCCAGACAATGGGCGATCATGGACTGCAGTCCAGAAGAACTGCTGATGGTTTCCCGGCTCCTGGACATCACCTCTTCCCGGGCGGATTCTCTTTGGGACCTGAGACTGTCTACGGCCCGGCCGCGTTCTCCGGGCTCCTGTCCGGGCTTAAGTTCCAGGGCTCTAGCCGCATCAGCCCCGGGTCCTTCATCCCAGGCAATCCCTGCCTGCTGATCCAGATCCAGGCCCAGCACGCAGATATTCAGGTGGGCGTTTTCCGGGAGAAAATCAATACAGCTTCTGCAGGTAATGGCTATCCGGGACTGCAGATCCTCATCGCGGTAAAATCTTTGATCCAGGTCCTGGTTTTGATCCTGAAGATCGATGTAGTCCTGGTTTTCCAGCCTTCCCGGGCATTCCAGGCCAATGACAAGCAGGTTGTCCAGCTGGGCCTGGTTCAGCTTGTGCAGCTCCACCAGGGCCCGGATCTCGCAGGGACGCAGTACGGCGGCGATTTTTATTTCCTGCGGTCCGCGGCTGATTTTTGCAGCCTGAGTTGCGGCGCTGACCCCGGCCACCGGGGCCAGGGGAGAGGTCTGATCCAGATCCGCAGGGTTGTTCAGGAGGCGGGTCATGGGCAGAACAGACGGGGGGACCGCGGCGGGCACAATTACCGCCTGGACCATGTTCTGCTCCAGGAGCCTGGCCAGAAGCATGCTCACTGCTTTTCCGGCATCGCCCCGGGTTTCTATCAGGGAAAAGTTGTGCATGGCTGTATCCTTGTTATACCAGATTCATGCCCTTGTAATCCGACGGCCCCAGCTGTTCAATAACCCGGGCAAAGGAGGTCAGATCTTCCTGAAGCTTTTTGCCTTCGCTGGCTCCGATCCATTCCAGCCTGAGTCTTTGCGGGGGGATGCCCACGGATTCAAGAACGGGCCTGATGCCCTTGATACGTACCCTGGCCTTGAGATTGCCGGTGAGGTAATGACAGTCGCCTGGATGGCAGCCGCCGATGAACACCCCGTCGGCCCCGTCCAGAAAACAGCTCAGGATATAACGCATGTCGATCATTCCGGTGCACATGAACCGGATGAGCCTGACCTGGGCCGGATAGTGCAACCGGGTGACCCCGGCCAGGTCCGCCGCTGTATAGGTGCACCAGTTGCAGACCAGGGCCAGTACGTCCAGTTCCTTATGTCTGCTGTTGTCCGTACCGGCCTCTTCAGGCCGGCTGATCCCGGTGTTCATGTTCTTCCTCCCTGGATTGGTCTGTATACAAAAGCCCGGCTATTTCAGAAAAGATTTGTTCAGGAGCAAACTGCTCCACTGCCGCCGCCCCGCTGGGACAGGTGGCTGAGCAGGAGCCGCAGCCCCGGCACAGGGCTTCGTTGACCCGGGCGACTCTGGCCTGGTGATCAAAGGTGACTGCATTATAGGGGCAGACCCGGGTGCACATTGCGCAGCCGCTGCAGATGTCGGCATCGATCACTGAGCGTTCGGCCAGGGTGCTGACCCAGCCCCTGGAAAGCAGGGCCACTGCCTCTCCTGCCGCAGCAGAAGCCTGGGCTACGGTGTCCGGGATGTCCTTGGGGCCCTGGCTGCAGCCGGCCACAAAGACCCCGGAGGCCTGGGTGGATACCGGGGCCAGCTTGGGGTGCTGCTCGGTGAGCCAGCCGTGGCTGTCTGCGGAAACCCCTGCCAGCCGGGCGGTTTGCACTGCACCTGTGGCCGGGACCATGGCCGGACTGAGAATGACCATATCCGCCGGAATCCTTAAAACTTTGCCGCTCAGGGTGTTTTCAGCCACCACTGTAAGCCGGCCGGTGTCCTCGGGATTGTCGGCCACATCAGTGACCTCGGCCACCCGGCCGCGCACCAGGCGGATGCCTTCAGCCTGGATGCGGCTGTAGAATTCCTCGTAGTTTTTGCCGGGAGTACGCATGTCTATATAAAATGAATACACCTCGGCCCCGGTCTTCTCCCGGATAAGGTGGGCGAATTTCAGGGAATACATGCAGCAGACCCGGGAGCAGTAGTCCTTGTGGTTTTTGTCCCTGGATCCCACACAGTGGATGATGGCCACCCTTTCGGGCCTGCGCCCGTCTTTGGTCTGTATACTGCCCTGGGTGGGGCCAGTGGCGTTGTTCAGACGCTCGAACTGCAGGCTGGTATAGACCTCCGGGTACCGGCCGAAACCGTACTGGGACAGGGATTCTGGGTTGTACAGCTCAAATCCGGTGGCCAGGATTATGCTTCCCACCTTAAGCTCCACGTCTTCGGGCTGCATACTGTGGTCTATGGCCCCGCGCTCACATGCCTGCACGCACTCCATACATTCGGAGCAGATCCCGCAGTTGAGGCAGCTTGAGGCCTCCTGCACCGCAGCATCCTCGTCCAGAGTTCCTTCCACTTCGGCAAATCCATGCAGGGATCTGTCCGGACTCAGCCTTGCAGGCTCTGCCCTGTGCCTGGGTTCCAGGCCACCCGGCACCGGCCTCCAGTCGGTGCCTGAACTGTCCTGGTCCAAAGAGTCCTTATGCCCCAGGTCAAGCTCATGGCCGTCCAGAAAGCGTTCAATGGCCTCGACTGCACGCCTGGCGGCGCCTATGGCCTCCACAACAGTGGCCGGTCCTGTGACCGCATCACCTGCAGCAAAGACCCAGGGAATCGTGGTCTGCTGAGTCCTGGGGTCCACCTGGAGCATGCCGCGCCTGGTCCATTGGAGTTCCGGGACTGTTTCGGCCCAGGGAGCATGGATCTTCTGGCCCACGGCCACGATGACCGTGTCCGCCTCCAGGACCTGTTCGCTGCCGGATACCGGCTCAGGTCTGCGTCTTCCCCCTGCATCGGGTTCCCCCAGCCGGGTGCTCAGGCATTCAAGGCCGGTGAGACAGCCCTGTCTGAGCACCAGACGGTTTGGCTGGGTCAGGTAACAGAATTTTATCCCTTCCTCTCTGGCCTCGCTGATTTCCTGGGCATAAGCCGGCATTTCTTCTTCCGAACGGCGGTATAATATGCTCACTTCCCTGCAGCCCAGGCGCAGGGCGGTCCTGGCGGCATCCAGGGCCACGTTGCCCCCGCCGATGACCAGAGTTCTGGGGCCGACCTGCACATCCTGCTGCAGGTTGACCTTTTTCAGAAAGTCCACTGCGTTAATCACCCCTGGACAGTCTTCGTCTTCCAGTCCCAGTCCGGTCCCCGCCTGGGCCCCGATGGCCATAAAGGCCGCCTGGAAGCCCTGCTCCTGCAAACCTTCAAGGGTGAAGTCATGGCCGAAACTCATTTTTGTGCGCACCTCCACCCCGAGTTCCAGGATCCGGTCGATTTCTTTGTCCAGGATCCCGGGAGGCAGGCGAAAGTCCGGAATACCGCTGCGGAGCATGCCTCCCAGATAATCTGAAGCCTCGAATATGGTCACGGCAAAGCCCTTGCGGCGCAAAAAGCAGGCCGCTGCCAGCCCGGCCGGACCTGAACCGATGACGGCCACTTTTTCCTGCCGGTCTGTCCCGGGCACAAAGCCGGGAGCGGAAGCATATTCGGCTGCAAACCTCTTAAGGGCCTTGATGGCTACAGCAGAGTCCGCCTGGCTGCGGCGGCAGGCGGATTCGCAAGGATGCGGACAGACCCGGCCCAGTACCGCCGGCAGGGGCAGCCTGTCATGGATGATTTTCAGGGCCTCCTGGTATTTGCCCTGACTGATGAGCTGCACATAACCCTGGACATTGGCCCCGGCCGGGCAGGCCACAGTGCAGGGAGCCCGGTCCTTCTTGTCTATACAGTAGGTCCCGGGCACTGACTGGGGAAAGGAACGATAGATGGCCGTCCTGCTACTCAGGCCCTCGTTCCATTCGCTGGGAACCAGGACAGGGCAGACTTTGGCGCATTCGCCGCAGCCCGTGCATTCAGAATGCAGGACATAGCGGGGCTTTTTGCGCACCGTCACCGTGTAGTTGCCCACGAAACCGGTTATGTCTTTGACCTCGCTCCAGGTCATGAGTTCAATATTGGGATGCTGCCCCACCTCGACCATTTTGGGGGTCCCAATGCACGCAGCGCAGTCCAGGGTGGGAAAGGTCTTGTCCAGCTTGGCCATCTGACCTCCAATGGAGGGATCCTTTTCCACCAGGTAAACAGGATAGCCGGAATCAGCAGCGGTCAGGGCCGCCTGCATGCCGGCAATACCTCCCCCTATGACCAGAACTGATTTGTTGACCTCTATTCTGCGGGTAAAAAGGCTGCGGTGGTGCCGGACCCTGGCTGCAGCAGCCGATACCAGTCTGATGGCCTTTTGGGTGGCCTGGCCGGAGTCCAGACTGACCCAGGCCGAGCCCTCCCGGATATTGGTCATCTGCAGCAGGTAGGGATTCAGTCCGGCCCGGGCACAGGCCCTGGCAAAGGTCGGCAGGTGCATCCGCGGAGAGCAGGAGGCCACCACCACCCGGTTCAGACCGTGGTTGACTATGTCTGATATGATCATGTCCTGGCCCTGGTCCGAGCACATGAACTGGTAGTGCCTTGCCTGGAACACATTTTCCAGTCCTGAGGCAAAACGGGCCACTTCCTCCACGTTTACCTTTCCGGCGATGTTCTGTCCGCAATGACAGATATAGATGCCTATACGCGGCTGTTTATGACTCATATCTTTTCCGGTGCAATAAGCAGTTTGTCCAGTCCCAGTTCTTTCCTGGGCACCCCCAGGGCCAGGCCGGCCACCTGAGTGAAAAAGAGCACCGGCAGCCTGGGCAGGCCCAGGCTCAACTGGGCGCTTTCCAGATTGAGCTGGCACAGGGGACAGATGACCGCGGCCAGGTGGGCTCCTTTATCCTGCATGGCGAGGATGATGCGCTGCACCAGGGCCTCGGTGCTCTGCCGGAATCCCAGGGCATGGGCTGCGCCGCAGCAGGCGGTCTTCAGGGAGTAGTTCACCGGAGTAAAGCCCAGTCCTTCAATGAATCTGTCCAGCATTTGAGGGTGTTCCGGGTCATCTACGTCGGTCCATGGCCTGGAAAAAAGACAGCCGTAGTAGGCGGCCACCCTGAGCCCGGACATGTCCGGGCTAAGAGACGATTTATGCATCTGCCCCCGGCTGGAGAGCACCTGCAGGAGGTGTCTCACAGGCAGCTGAGGGGCGGAGTCAGGTCCGCCCTCCTGCAGGATTTTTCTCCAGGTGCCGGCATACAGGTCCTGGTCCTGCAGCAAGAGTTTGCGGGTCTTGCGCAGGGTGTTGAAGCACCCGTTGCAGCCTGTGACGAGTTCTTTTGCCCCTGCCTGGGACGCCCTGGCCATGACCAGTGCCGGGTGGTAAACTCCATAGTCTCCCTGCAGGCTGAAACCGGCGGTGCTGCCGCAACAGTTCCAGTCAGGCAATTCTTCCAGGCGGATATCCAGGCGGCTGCACACTGCATCCACGGACTCTTTGTAGCCGGCAGCGGTTTCATAAGAACAGCCGGGATAGAAGTAAAAACCGTCGGACATGGTCATATCCTTCTCCGTCTGAGAAGCCTTAAGGCCAGAGAGAGTCTTCCAGGCATATCCGATGGGTGCAGCAACCCGTATCCGGCAGCCAGACGGGACTCGCTCACCCGGCCTCGTTTTTCCACCTGTCTGACAAAACCCCGGTACACGTCGGGCATCTTGAATTCCCTGCGGGCCAGATTGTGTTCCAGGGACATGACCCTCAAGGCATACATGATATCAGACACAGGTACTCCCTGGGGGCATCGGGTAAGGCAGGCGTTGCAGGAAACGCACATCCAGATGCTCCTGGAACCAAGGACTTCGGCCAGAAAACCGTCCCGGAGCAGGGCCAGGATGCGTCTGGGTCCCAGATCCATTTCATGGGCCAGAGGGCAAGAACCGCTGCATGTGCCGCATTGGATGCAGTGCTGCACTTCTTTTCCGGCTCTGCCTTGAAAAAAAGAGCGGCTCAAGGTTTCCTGATGTTCCGGGTCCAGTGTTTTATGGCTGTGTAAGAATCGCATGGCTGCCTTTTTGATAGGTTTTTATAGTCGTTATTATATTCTGAGGTAAAAATCAAGGGTTTTAAATGTTTTTGCCAAAAAAAGATAACAGCCCGGATATTTTGTAACTGGTTGAGATGAGGAAGGTTTTATGGAAGGGGGGGCGCGAAGAATCAGGCCAGCTGCCGGTCCAGTATAAGGTGGGTGAAATAACCGAATACCGAGGCCAGGTAGTACGGTATGAGGATCTGCCAGGGCACGTTGTAAAAGATGACCGGCAGCAGAAACACGGCCAGGGGGATGGCCAGCATGGCCCACCAGGTATGGATGAAACCCCTGTGCCTGGCCACCACCGGGAGCATGGCCAGAAAACCCAGGATGGCCGCCCAGCGGTAGTACCCAAGGATCATGAGGGTCAGGTTGATTATCAGCAGCAGGGAGTAAAAAAACTTCTGCCCCCTGGAATCCGTGTCCACATCCGGAAACAGCGCCCCCAGGACCACGCAGCCCATAAGAACCAGGGCCTGCCAGGGCTCGGGCCTGAACCATGCCAGCCAGTTCACAGCGGCCAGTACGCCCGCCCCCAGCAAAACCGCTCCAGCAATATGTACCTTATAACCGGGCATGCGATTTCCTGTAAACATTCAGGGGGGCAGATACCGGCCAGGGGGCAGTCCCGGCGACACTTTTCCTGCATAAATACAATAAGTACAGACGCGAAATTTTGTGAAGCTGCATAATCATTACTTAGTGCCTGACCCTGCTTTCCTTATCTTTTGCCGATCTCAAACCGAAAAACGGCCGGACTATCCGGCGGCAAAAGAGCCAGTCCCCTTCCAGCTTATCGCCCAGGCCACCGGGGACAGGCACTTTTGCCGATCTCAAACCGAAAAACGGCCGGACTATCCGGCGGCAAAAGAGCCAGTCCCCTTCCAGCTTATCGCCCAGGGCACCGGGGACAGGCACTTTTGCCGACCTCAAACCGAAAAAAGGCCGGACTATAAGGCGGCAAAAGAGCCAGTCCCCTTCCAGCTTAAATAATGTGTCACTGTAGTGTTATTACCTGGAATTACAGACCTTGTCTACTGTATAGTATCTGTCTAGCGCTTTGCATGTGGCACTGGGACTGGCTCTTCCGGGACTCACTTGCCCCAAAATCAGTCGTTTTGAACACAAAATGATGCTCAAGTGGGTCCCAAAGTGTCTGTCCCCTGCTTTCCTCGTCCCCTGCTTTCCTCTCAGCGTCCACCGATGGTGCCTGTCCCTACAAACATGCAAGCAAGGATTTTTTTCTTTTTTGTGGCTCCAGCTACATTTTTTAAGAAGCGGCTGGAGCCGCAAG
>PWSL01000360.1 GCA_003563255.1 Desulfonatronospira sp.
CAGCTTCGGGTAAGACCCCAATGCCAAACATAATTAAACTTTGAGCTTATATGGACTCAGCACACAAAACTGACCAATACCTCAGGCAAACTTTTGAGATAATTGCCGCCCACATGAAAGAGCACCCAGTACGAGTATATCTATTTGGCTCCCGGGCATCCGGAAAGGCAAGACTCTTTTCTGACTGCGATATTGGCATAGAACCCTTGCAGAACTTGCCTGTCGGGCACTTGAGCCGCCTCAGGGAAAAACTTGAAGAAAGTCACATTCCTTATGCCGTTGAAGTGGTAGATCTTTCGCTGGCTAATGAGGAGTTTGCCCGAAAAGTACGTGATGAAGGTATATTATGGATAAACACCAGCAACGACTGTAAACCGCGGACGCGGCCCTGAAAACTTTATTAGAGGTAATCGGCTCGCCGCAGGTTTCAGATATTCAAAGGGATGCCGCTATTCAACGGTTTGAATATTCTTTTGAGGCCGTGTGGAAGGCAGCCAGGGTGTATCTTTTTGAAGTCGAAGGAATTGACGTAGCTTCTCCAAAAAAGGCTCTGCGCGCATCCGGAGAAATCGGTCATTTGTCTGAGGAACAGGTATCCCTTGGTTTGCAGATGGTGGACGACCGCAACCTGACATCCCATACATACCATGAAGGTCTGGCGCAGAGAATATTTGAAAGACTGCCACCGTATGCTGAATTGATGGGTGTATGGCTGGACAAAATGAAATCTTCAGTATGATATCAAAACGTTACAGAAGCAGCTTATGGTCTCATATACCTGGTTGATCGGAACCCCCATGGCCCTGGCCTTTTCCCGGTCCAGATCCGTCCGGTAATTGGGTATGTCCGTTTCCAGGGTGGTCCTGGCATTGACCAGTTGCGGAAGGGGCAAACACGGCCACCAGAACCAGGGTGGAGGCAAGTACCGCTCCCGCCACCTGCTTCATGGTTTCTATGGAAGCCTCCCTGGCCTTGAGACTTCTTTCCCGCATGAGCCTTTCCACATTTTCCATGGCAATAATGGCGTTATCCACCACTATGCCGATGGACAGCACCAGCCCGAAAAGCGTGAGCAGGTTTACGAAAAAACCCATGGCCAGCATGCCGGCAAAGGTGCCTATGATGGACACCGGTATGGCGGAGATTTTTGCCAATGCCCTGCACGCGGCCTCCCTCAGGTCGGATGGACCGTTTATAAAAGTAAACTGCGGCGGACTGCCGGAGCCCCTTGTGGACAGCGAGCTTTTCGGACATGAAAAAGGGGCGTTTACCGGTGCTATATCCAGAAACAGGGGCAGGTTTGAGCGGGCGGACAAGGGGACCATTTTCCTGGATGAGATAGGTGAACTTCCCTTAAACATCCAGGCCAAGCTATTAAGAGTCCTTCTTCTTAAGTAACTACAATCGTATTGGCCATAAAATCAGGCAGTTGCTAATTTCAGGATATTTGCTCTTGTTCCCAGGCTCCAGCCTGGGGACATCACTTTTTTGTGGCTCCAGCCACATTTCGAAGAAGCGGCTGGAGCCGCAAGAACTAAACGTTTCCAGGCTGGAGCCTGGTAACGAGGGGTGTCAGTTACTTATAGGTTCGGTCCCGGGCCCCCGGGGTGAAGCGCTGACAATCATGAACACTCGGCGGTTTATATGGACGGAGCAGTCCCCACGGGAGTGGACTTTGCCGGACATATTCCGGTTACAGAGTGGAAGTTGGTCACTGTTGCTGACTACAACGGCAACGGCCTGTCCGATACCCTGTGGATGCATGTGCCTACCCGGACCCTGGTTATTGCCCTGACCGGAGAACATCTGTTCAGTGAAGTGGGGATATTATTTGAACTGCCGGATGACTTGGAGATTGTGGGTAAGCGGCAATAATAAGCAGAAACCAAATCCTGATATCTAAAAAACAGGGAACAGGGTACTTGCCTTGTTCCCTGTTTTACATTGGAACCTGGTTGTGCTCTCGTCTATCCCAACCTTGCAAAGTCATGTTTTTGCACTTAAGTTAAAAACTTAAATATGACAGCATACTTGAACAGCAATCAGAGGAGACTTTTATCATGGCCCTTTTTTTCAATACTGCAGGCCCCACTATTCCGGAAGATCACTATCATATTGATCCCTTGCACCGAGTGGACTGGGAAGAAATTCAGCATCTTATTGACAATAAGCGCTATTTTGTCCTGCATGCCCCGCGCCAGACCGGCAAAACCAGCACCCTCCTGGCCATGATGAAGGCCATTAATGAAGAGGGCCGTTACAACTGCGCCTATGCCAATATCGAAGGTGCCCAGGCAGCAAGAGGTGATGAGACCAAAGGAATTCCAGCGGTCTGCAGTTCCATTGCAGCAGCCATCCGCCGGGAACTGCACATGCCGGAGGTATTTAACTGGCTGACTGAACATGGCCGCAGCCAGCCGGTCAATGATCTTCTACACCAAACCCTTGAATACTGGAGCAATTTGTCCGACAAACCATCGGTCCTTTTTCTGGACGAAGTAGATGCCCTGGTAGGGGATACCCTCATATCTCTTTTACGCCAGATCCGCTCCGGCTATGCCCAGCGCCCCGAGGCGTTTCCCCAGAGCGTAATCCTCTGCGGAGTCAGGGATGTACGCGATTACCGCATCCATCAGGCGGGCGGGGAAATCATCACCGGCGGCAGTGCCTTTAATATTAAATCCGCATCTATCCGCATGGGCAATTTCATCCGAGATGAGGTCCAGGCCTTGTGGCTGCAGCACACAGAGGAAACCGGCCAGAAGTTTGAAGAAGATATCTTTCCGGAGCTTTGGGAGGATACATTTGGTCAGCCCTGGCTGGTAAACGCCCTGGGTCATGAACTGACCTGGGAAATCCGGGCCTTGAGAGACCGGACCAGAAAGATCACTCTGACTGATTATCTGCAGGGCCGGGAGCAGCTGATCATATCCAGAGCCACGCATCTGGATCAGCTGGCTGACAAGCTGCGCGAGCCTCGGGTGCACGGGGTGATATCCGCCCTGCTGGCCGGAGAGGAATCAGTTCTGCAGGTGCCTGAGGATGATCTGCAGTATGTGGCTGATCTTGGTTTGATAGAAAGAAAGCCCCAACTCCGGATCAGCAACAGGATATACAAAGAGGTCATTCCCAGGGAGCTGACATCAGTTGCTCAGGACAGCATCAGCAACCAGGAGACCGCCTGGTATGTAAAAGATGACCACAGCCTGGATATTCATAAACTTTTGTCCGCCTTTCAGCAGTTTTTCCGTGAACACAGCGAAATCTGGGAGGATGGATTTGATTACAAAGAAGCAGCTCCCCAGCTTCTGCTCCAGGCTTTCCTGCAGAGGATTCTCAACGGCGGTGGAAG
>PWSL01000468.1 GCA_003563255.1 Desulfonatronospira sp.
CATGTCAAACCCGGCAAGGGCGGAGCTTTCGTGCGCACCAAACTTAGAAACCTGCTTACAGGAGGCATGCTGGACCAGACCTTCCGCTCCGGGGAAAAAGTAGCCAAGCCCGACCTGGAGTCCAGGGAGATGCAGTATCTTTACCATGACGGCACCGCTTATGTATTCATGGACATGGGTACCTACGAGCAGCTCATGATCGACAATGAAAGCATGGGGGAGAAAGGGGGCTTTCTCAAGGACGGACAGACCGTCAAGGCCCTAATTTATCGAGGTAATCCCATAGACATCGAGATTCCCGTGGCGGTTGTCCTGGAGGTGGCGGAGACCGAGCCGGGTATGAAGGGTGACACCGTAAGCGGCGGCAGTAAACCTGCAAAACTTGAAACAGGTATTGTTGTCAACGTACCTCTGTTCATCAACCAGGGCGAAAGAATCAAAGTCGACACCCGCACCAGAGAATATATGGGCAGGGAATAGGCAGACTTCAGAGCGACTTATGGACGGCAGCAGGCTTTACAGGGAAATACCAGGGGTTATATTTTTGTTTGCGGCCCTTTTTATAGGGGTCAGCCTGGGGGGATATTCTTCCCTGGACCCTACATTCAATCAGCAGGTGGGATCTGAATACTCTGTGGCGAATCCCGCAGGCAGCGTAGGCGCTTATTTGGGAGGTTCCCTGGTGGAGCTTCTGGGAATGGGAAGCCTGGTGGTGCCGGTGTATTTTGTTTACCTGGGGCTTTATCTTTTCTGGCCGGGACTGAAGCTGGCCTGGTGGCGCTGGCTGGGAATGCTTTTCTGTTTTGCCGCCCTTATGGTCTGGGCCGAATTCCCCTGGGTCAAAACCTACACTCAGGACCTGGACATAAGCGGGGGAGGCTTTGCCGGCAGTCAGCTGTACCTTGTGGGTTATTCGGCCATGGGTTTCTGGGGGATACTGATTGCGGGCATCTTTTTGACTCTGGTTGGCATCCAGCTGGCCACGGGGGTCTCATGGGGAGGCGGTCTTTCCAGGCTGGCTGCTGCTGTTACCTTGAACAGAGGTGATGATTCTGGAGATTATTCAGGTCCCCGGAATATTTCAAAGGAATCTGGAAAAAAGCAGGGCGATTCCGGATTTAAAAAAGGCAAAAAAAAAGCTGAGCCTCTCCTGCCGGCCTCTGCCACAAGTGCGGATAACATCGATTTCAGCAGGTATTCGCTGCCTCCCATGGAGTTTCTTACCCCGGCGCCTGAAGGAGATCAAAAAGTAGACCAGACGCGCCTGGAGGAGATTTCCCAGGCAGTCAAATCCAGCCTGGAGGATTTTTCTGTGCAGGGAGAGGTGCAGCGCGTGCAGCCCGGGCCGGTGGTAACCATGCTGGAGTACAAGCCTGCCCCGGGAATCAAGATCAGCCGCATCTCCAATCTGCACGATGACCTGGCCCTGGCCCTGAAGGCTTCTGCAGTGCGCATCGTGGCTCCTTTGCCTGGCAAAGATACCGTGGGTGTTGAAATTCCCAATGACAACCGCCAGATGGTTTACCTGAAGGAGATCCTGGATTCTGGTGATTTTGCTCGCTCCAAACATAAGCTTCCCCTGGCCCTGGGCAAAGACATACAGGGTCGTCCCAGGGTGGAGGATTTGGCCCGCATGCCGCATCTGCTGGTGGCCGGAGCTACCGGGGCGGGCAAGAGTGTTTGTCTCAACAGCCTTCTTTTGAGCCTGCTTTTCAAGTTTTCACCGCAGGAACTGAGATTTTTGCTCATTGACCCCAAGCGCATTGAACTGGCTGTCTACAATGACCTGCCGCATCTGGTGCACCAGGTGGTCACGGACATGAGCCTGGCCAAGACCGCCCTGGACTGGGCTATCTACGAGATGGAAAGCCGCTATGACCGCATGGCCGCCCTGGGAGTGCGCAACATTGAAGGTTACAACCAGAAGCTGGATTCCTTCAGGGACAACCCTCCGGAAGGTTTTGAAGACCAGGAGTCCATGCCCTACCTGGTTATCGTGGTGGACGAGATGGCGGATCTCATGCTCACAGCGGGCAAGGAAGTTGAAATGGGTATTGTCCGCCTGGCGCAACTGGCCAGAGCCGCCGGGATTCACCTGATCCTGGCCACTCAAAGGCCTTCGGTGGATGTGGTAACAGGCATAATCAAGGCCAACTTTCCCTCCAGGATAGCTTTCCAGGTGAGTTCCAAGCACGACTCGCGCACCATCCTGGACAGCGTGGGTGCTGAATATCTTCTGGGGCACGGGGATATGCTCTTCAAGAGCGGGGGAGGCCAGCTGCAGAGAATTCACGGGGCCTATGTCCAGGAGGATGAGATCGCCTCGGTGGTGCAGTTCTGGAAAAACAAGGCCGGAACCCAGTTTGAACTAAATTTCAAAGAGTGGAAAAACAGTGAAATTTCTGCAGAGGGACAGGATTTCGAGTCGGATCCGGTGGTGGATGATCCCAGGTATGCCCAGGCAGTGGAGTTTATCCAGGAGCAGGGCAAGGGATCAATCTCTCTGATTCAACGCCGCTTCAGAATCGGCTACAACAAGGCGGCCCTGTTTATAGAGCAGATGGAAAAAGACGGTATCCTGGGACCGTCGGAAGGCAGCAGGCCCAGGCAGGTGCTCAAACCCAAATAGCTGGAGCGCAGTGCAGCATTTCCAGACCCTGTCCCCCAAGGGCCTTTTGCCCTGGCAGAAGTTCCTGCTGGCTTATATCCTTGGCATCTGGACCCTCAAATACCCCTGGGCGGGCCTGTTGGGCCTGCTTCTTGTCCTGGTTTTTTTCCCTTTTAAAGACCTCCAGCGCAACTTGATACTGGCGCTGGTTTTTCTGGTTGCTTTCCTGCTGGCCTGGTTCAGACTGCCCCAGCTTCCAGGGGATATTCCAGAGCCTGTTGCTGCACAGGAAAAGGTTTGGCTGCAGGCAGAAGTACATTCAGTGAGCTACCAGCCCGGGGACAGGCAGAGAATAATTCTCAAGGATCTGCTCATCGAACCGGACCGGGAGCCGGTTGAGATGCCGGGCAAGCTTGTTTTTACCTGGCAGGAGGCCCCGGTTAAGGCGATCCCAGGACAGAAGCTGCAGGCCCATATCAATATCAGGCCGGTCCGCGGCATGGCCAATTTCGGGGTCTGGAACAGCGAATTCTACTGGCAAACCCAGGGGGTTTTCTGGAGGAGTTTTGCCCGGGGAGAGCATTTCTGGCACCGCCTTGAGGGTGAAACCGGGACAAGCCACGTCCTGCGCGACGGGCTGAAGGAAAGCGCCCTGCAGGGGCTTTATCTCCAGGGGCTGGACCAGCAGACAAGACTCAGGGTACAGGCAATGGGGCTGGCTCTTTTTTTCGGAGACCGATCCATGCTGGAGCAGGAGGTGCTGGAGTGGGTGCGCCTGGCTTCGCTGGCTCATACCCTGGCGTTGTCAGGGCTGCACCTGGGCATTATGGCCGGAATGGGTTTTTTGCTGGCCGCAGGCATTGGGTACGCTTTTCCGCGTGTATATCTTGTTTTGCCATATATGAAACTGGGGATAGTCCTGGCAGCCCCCATATGTATCGTGTACCTCTGGATGGGGCAGTTTCAGCCCACCCTGATCCGGGCCGGGATCATGCTGGCCTGCTGGGGCTGGTACCTGTTCGCCAACCAGCGCAGGGTGCTTCTGGACGGGCTTTTCATGGCCGCGGCTTTAATTACTCTGTACAATCCCTGGGCCGTCTTCGACATCAGGCTGCAGCTCTCGGTGATGGCAGTGGCCGGAATCGCCCTGACTATGCCCTTTGTGGAGCGATTATTCAACAGCATGAAAGCCAGGGGGGGGTCCCGGGTCTTCAGATATGTTCTGGGACTGGCCGGGGTGACCCTGGCCGCCAACCTGGCCCTTTTGCCCATCCAGGCCTGGACATTCAACTATCTCAGCCCGCATCTGTACCTGAACCTTATCTGGCTGCCGGTGCTGGGGTTTCTGGTGTTGCCGGCGGGTTTTGCAGGTATTTTTGTTTCCATGATTCCGGGTGTTTCCTTTATTGGAGACATACTGCTGGGTCTTTCAGGCCACCTGCTGGGGCACTTTATTACCCTTTTGCAGTTTATGAACGACAGGGACCTGCTGCATCCGGTAATAACCTACCGTCCCTCCTGGGCTGAGATATATGCTTACTACCTGGTCCTGGGAATGTTGATTTATTTCCGGCACATAGAGTGGAGAAAAGAACGTGTCCTGCTTGGCGTGGGAATAATGCTCTGCCTGGTGGCCGTACCCTGGACAGGGCAGCTGCAGCCTGAAAGGGTGACCATGAGAGTGCTGGACGTGGGACAGGGTCAGGGCGTACTCCTGGTGCTCCCTGGTGACAGGCGGATACTGGTGGACGGGGGAGGCAGCTGGAACCCGGATTTTGACCTGGGCCGGGCCGTGGTGACACCCTCCCTTACCTGGCGCAACAGACCCAGAAGTCTGGATAAGGTCATTCTGAGTCATGCCCACGTGGATCATTACGGAGGATTGATCTATCCTATGAGTTATCTCGGGGCAGGGAAGTACCTGCATAACGGTATCTGGCCCGAAGGTAGCGGCTTGAAGCGCCTGCAGGGGGCAATTCAAAGACAAGACATAAGTAAGAGAGAGCTTTTCAGGGGAGACGCTCTTGACCTGGGGCACGGGGTTTCTCTGAAGGTTTTGCATCCTCAGGACCCGGAAAATTATGAACTGTTAAACGACTCATCCCTGGTGCTTCTTCTTGTCTGGCATGAGACTCCCCTGGCACTGATACCCGGAGATATTGAAGCAGCCGGGCTGGATGACCTGCTGCAAACCGGAAAGGACCTGAAAGCCCAGGTGGTTATGGTTCCGCATCATGGCAGTCAAAGCAGTGCCCAGCCCGAATTTTACAGCCGGGTGGCCCCTGAAATAGCAGTGGTGTCCCGGGGTTTCATGAACAGGTTCAGAGTGCCGCACCAGGAGGTCCTGGACATAATCCGGGAGCAGGAGATCAGGATGTACGACACTGCCGTACACGGGGAGGTGGTCATTTCCTGGGACAGGCCAGGAGCAGACCCCCGCATTCACTGGGCCAGAAGCCGCACAGGCCCAAAAGGCGTCCCTTACTGGTATTAGGCGCTTAGCACAAATTTCAAACCAACATGTTGTTTCATTTTTAAAGCAAGCCAGAAGGTTATGCCCACGGAACACACGGAAGGGCACGGAAGTTTTAAGCGCTACGAGGCAACGCATATTCCGTGAAATTCCGTGTATTCCGTGGGCAGTCTCTTTTGCCCTGAAGGGGCCACTTTTTCCGTGCAAGGTCGCGGAAGAAGCCTAGCGACCAACCGGCAACTCCGTCACAGAAAAAAGAATAATTTGAGCAATGGCAGGGTTTCAGCGCTTGGTACTGGGACTGTTCCGCATGTATTATATGTCACTGCCGGGGTTGGGGCCTGCGGCGGTTCAACAGGCCGTCCACATCCAGGGGTGGGCATTTGTCCTTGTGGCGCTTAAGCTCGAGTCCCTGTGCGGGGCACCTGTTCACACACACTCCGCAGCCCATGCAGGAATCCTGTGAAACATCGGGGCCTTCACCGGAGATGGTGATGGCCTGGAAAGGGCATATATCGGCGCACTCACCGCACTGGATGCACAGTTCCTGGTCCAGTTCTGCTACATAACCGGAAGAGGCCAGCATGGGGACCCCGTTTCTGTGGGCCTGCATGGCCCCGCAGCAGCAGGAGCAGCAGTTGCATATGGCGTAGAACCTTCCCAGCATGGCGTCCTTGAAAAAGGCATGCTGTACATGGCCCCTGGCATGTTCCTGTTCCAGGATCCGGCAGGCCTCTTGCGGGCTGACGCTGCGAGCTTTTCCGGGGTGGTGTTCCAGGATGAAGCCTGCAAAGGGTTCGCCTGCTATGAGACAGACTTGTTGAGGTTCGCACGGATTCGGGCTGGAAGCCCTGCAGGGGCACTGCAGGGCCACGATGTGTCCGGGATTGTTGAGCACAATCCGTCTGGCCCTCTCATAGGGAATGATCTGCTCCAAGTCCCCCAGGTCCACGCTTTTGTTGATCTGTATCAGCCTTCCGGCCTCCTGTACCGGCATGACCTTGCCGTGATATCTGTTGGCGAACCTGATTCCGGCCCGTGCTCTGGCACGGGATCTGTCGGCCCTGGAAAACATTCTGGCAAATGCGAGCATTTTGGAGACATATTTCGCCAGGGCATGCCTGCCGGTGGCCATGGAAATATAAAAGTACGGCCAGCGCCCGTATACATATCCATGCAGCCTGGAGACGAGGCGGTCGTTGCCGTCCCGGGGTTTTTCGGTGAAAAAGGCCCGGGTAGAAGGCTGAATCCACTTTTTCAATCCATTACCTCTCTTGATGTGTTATTGAGGCCGTATCTGTTCAGCGCATTCAAGGAAAGCAGGGGACAGGCACCCCCAAACCTTTTTCTAAAGGAAAATTGACAGGTTTAAAAAAATAAGTGCGGGGAGAGCCAGTCCCCATGCCAAATGCAAAGCGCTCAACAGATACAATTAACTTAATCAAAAAATAAACCATTAAAAAAGACTTGATTTTAGATAAATTATCCTTTACCTATTGCGGAATTTATATCCAAAAATATCTGTTCAGCGGTTTTCAGGAAAGCAGCGGGCAGGCACTCCGGTACCCGCTTGAACCTGATTTCAAAAATTCTGTTTTCTGGGACAACAAGTGGCTTCCTGCCCGGAGTGGGGCCGGAAGATCCCTGCCCCAGGCCACATATAAAGCGCTTTAGCACTACAGCGACTTTGTGTAAATTAATGCCTCGGCCACCGGAGACAGGCACCCCGCACTTATTTTTAAAATCCGTCAGTCTTCTGTAAGCAAAATAAGTGCGGTGAGCCAGTCCCTTTCCAGTTGAAATATAGTGTCGCTGTAGTGTTAGAAATACTCCATAATAAGCAAAACCCTGGTCACTTATGAAAAAGATTATTTTCGTTACATTTTTATACCTGTTTGTACTGGCCGCACCTTTGAACTCCTCGGAGTTTGCACATCCGAGGGCGGCCGAATCTCAAATGTATCCTCAGTCAGGTGAAGTCCAGGAAGTCAATGAGCTTACGGATAACCTCTCATTTATCTCCGCGGGAATGGTCAATAAACTGATGGACTTGCTGGGAGAATAGCACACCCTCTGCAGCCGGTATAATAACCAGGAACACCTGGATTCCAGACCTGCCTTTATGTCTGACAAGTATTTATTCATATCAGGCTGGGCCGGGTATCCCGATTTCTTCCCACGCCTGAGTTCAAGAACCTGCTTTGTCCTGCCTTTTGTTACTCACACTGAAACCGGAATAAAAACTCTATTAAAGTATTCCTGGGATATGGTCCTGGGCTGGTCTCTGGGGGCGCATTTGTGCCTGCAGAATCTGGATGTCATCCAAACAAGGCATCTTTGCCTGATAGCGCCGTTTCTTGATTTTACCAGGCATACCCCATTATCCAAAGTACAGGAAATGCTGCAGGGCATGCAGGTAAACCCCGAAGTCACTGTGCGCTGGTTCTGGCGCAGAGGCGGCATAAAGTACGGCCCAGGTATACCCCGGGAAGACCTGCAAGGGCTTGAAGCCGGCCTTCGATACCTTGTGCAGCCAAAGGCCCTGGAACTGAATGAAAATGTCACTTATCCCGACACGATCATTATTCATGGGACAGGGGACAGGATTGTCTCCCGGGCGGCTGCAATGGAGGTGCACAGGGCCCTTTTGGGAAGCAACATCTTCTCTGTCCCTGAAGGTCATTTCATCCCTGAAGAAATTATATCTGAATTAATCAATGAACATACAGGTGCAAAAATACTTTGACCGGGCATCCGGCACGTATCTGGAAGAGGCTGTCATCCAGGAGGAGGCCGCCAGGCAGTGCGCAGAAAAAATACCCCGGACAAGGTATCACAGTGTATTGGAAATCGGGGCTGGTGGAGGTTTTTTGACCCGCCATTGCCTGAGCAGGATCCAGGCCGGTATTTATGCGGCCATGGATATATCCGGGCACATGCTGAGGCTTGTGCCCCGGGACAGGTTGTCGCCGGTGCTTGGCAACGGAGAGATTCCTCCCTTCAAAGATGCCTCCCTGGACCTGCTGGTGAGCTCATCGGTAATGCAGTGGTATGTTGGGGGGGCAGACAGCATGGCCCGCAATCTAAACCTGTTGTCCAGGGGCGGTTTTTTTTCACTGTCGCTTTTTGTTGCCGGGACCTTCAGGCAGATGCACCACGCAAGCTGTCTTTCAGGCTTCGGTGCGGTCTACCCCCTGCCCAGGGTCAAGGAGTGCCTGGCAGCCTTGTCTCTAGCCGGGTTGGAATATGAATCCAGGGTAAAAAGTTATACAAGGTATTTCGATTCGGTTCAGAGCTTTTTAAAAAGTCATAAGGGCACCGGGGCCGGGTATACAGGCAGAAGACCTGCATTCGGCAAACAGCGTTTCCGGGAATTCTGCAGCAGGTACCTGGAAATATACGGCCTGGATGGAAAAATACCTGTGGATTACCGGGTGCTGTATATATGGGGAGAAAAGAAATGAGGCAGGTGTACAAGTACTACACCGGTTCCAGGCCCAGGTTCCGGATAAGTTCAAGATCCTGATGCACTCCGCGTCCCTTGCGAGTCAGGTAATTGCCTGTCATAAGCCCGCTGGCTCCTGCCATGAATACCAGAGGATGAAGCTCTCCCAGGTTTTCCAGCCGCCCGCCGCAAATGATGATTTCCTGTCTGGGCAGCATGAAGCGAAGCATGCAGATGATCTTGAGGCAACGAAGGGGTGTTAATTCATTATAATTTTCCAGGGGAGTGCCCGGTATGGGAACCAGAAAATTCACAGGAACAGCGTCCACCTGCAGTTCTCTTAAGACCAGGGCCAGCTCCAGTACGTGGGCGTCGGTCTCGCCCATGCCGAACACGGCTCCGCTGCAGACAGAAAGACCGGTCTGTCCGGCCAGGCGCACAGTATCTAGACGCTGGGAGTAACCGTGGGTGCTGCATATGGCAGAGAAGTATCCCGGAGCGGTCTCCAGGTTGTGATGGTAGCGCTTCAGGCCTGCATCTTTCAGTGTTTGAAGGTGCTCTTTTTCCAGAACTCCCAGAGAAGCACAGGGGTAAATTCCTTGAGAGCTAATATCTTTTACAGTTTGCGCAACCCTCTGTATTTCGTCAGCGCTCAGGGACCTGCCGGAAGTGACCAGGGAAAATCTGCTCACCCCCAGAGAGGCCATATCGCGGCCTTCAAAACCTAACTCGCGGCTGTCTCTCAGGGGGTAGTGGCTGATATGGGTGCTGTGGTGGGCAGACTGGGCGCAAAATGCGCAGTCCTCGGTGCATTTGCCGGACTTGGCATTGGTTATGGAGCAAAGCTTAACCCTGAATCCTGCAAAATTGCGTCGCAACAGTTCTGACCCGGGAAAAAGCCGGTATGTTTCAGAGTAGGGCAGATCCAGCAGGACTCTTTGTTCTGAGTCTGACAGGGTGTTGCCCTGGGCGGTTTTGATGGCCAGGTCCAGGAAGTATTGCATGCCTTATTCAAAGTATTCCCGAAATTTTGATTTCAGCTGAGCCGGGTTCATGTCTGACATGGGTCGTACCTGGGCCAGGACCGGTGCCCGACCAAAGTGTTCTATGGCCTGAACATGGTCTATACATGGTCTCCCGTTAAGGATGATTCCCATAATTTCCAGGCGATAAAGGCGAAGGACGCTGATGGTCAACAGGGCGTGGTTTATTACGCCCAGCCTGTTGGGGGCGACAACCAGGACCGGGAGGCTCAGGCTTTTGACCCAGTCTATCAGAAGCGTTTCATCATTTAAGGGCACCATTATTCCTCCGGCACCCTCGATGATCAGTGGGCCTTTGGTAACAGGGATATGCATAGAGCCGGGATCAATGCGGATACCCATACGTTCTGCAGCCAGGTGCGGGGAGAGAGGGTCTCTCAGGGTGTAGGTCCCCGGCATGATTCTTTCGGTTGCAAGGCCTGCCCAGAAAGCCACCAGGTCGCTGTCCAGCCCCTCTTCCGAACCGCTCTGCACCGGCTTCCAATAGGAAGCATCAAGGCCTGCAGCAAGCAGGGCGCATATTACTGTCTTGCCAACCCCGGTATCGGTACCTGTTACAAAAAAACATTCCGGAAAATTCAACGGTCCGCCTACCTATCTGCTTACCCGGAGCTTCTGACCGGGATGGATGGGCTCATCAGGACCCAGGTCATTCATTTTCCTGAGCTCATCAGCAGATAATCCGTACTTGAGACCTATGCGAAAAAGGTTTTCCCCAACCTGTACCTCGTGGTAATCATGTTCGTCTTCTGTATCCGGCTCTTCAGCAGGTTGCGGCCTTTGTACAGGCTGTGGGTCCGGCTGCCGGGCAGGTGCTGCCGGGGCTTCTTTCTTCAGGGCGGCCAGTTGCTGACGCATATCGTCAATGTTCTCGCGCTGCACCTCCAGCCTTCGATTCAGGTCCTGTGAATGGGTCCAGGTTTCGGAAACAGCCAGCTGTCTTTCCTGTGACTGTTGCTCAATGTCCTGCAGACGCTGGTCCATGGCATCCAGCCGGTCGGAGAGTTCCTGTATTTCCTTTGAGGAAACATCCCCTCCTCCCCTGGCAAAGATAACCACCAGGATGATGACCAGGACAATACCAGCCCCTCCGGCAATATAGGATATCAGGTTGTCCGGAGGTCGGCCCAGGCCGAATTGTTTGCGCCTGGGGTTTTTACCTTCTCTGGTCTGATCTTCATCCAGATCCTCCAGTTTGCTTAACCAGCTTTTCTTTTCCACGGTACACCTCTGTTTTGTGAGAAAGTCAATCAACGAGTTTCCATAAAGTGATAATACAGGTCTTTGTGTACTGTCGTCAAGAACCAATAAGCTTTGCAGCCTTAAGCATGGCCGATGTCAGTCTGCTCAGGTCCCGGGATTCCATTATATAGGGGGGCATGATATAAATAAGGTTTACAAAGGGCCTGATCCATACCCCTTCACTAACGAAGAGTTTCTGGATTTCTCCCACAGGGACCTGCTCATGCATCTCCAAAACACCGATGGCCCCCAGCACGCGTACCTGACGCACTCCATGGATGTGCTGTCCGGGCATGAGTTCGCTTTGCATCTGTTCCTGGATGCGGGCTGTTTTTTCTTTCCAGCCGGAATCCAGAAGGAGCCGGATACTGGCCAGGGAGACGCTGCAGGCCAGGGGGTTGGCCATAAATGTGGGGCCGTGCATGAAAACTCCAGGGTCGCCCCTGCAGATGGTTTCGGCGATTTCATAGGTGCACAGGGTGGCGGCCATGGTCAGGTATCCCCCGGTCAGGGCCTTGCCCAGGCACATTATGTCCGGTGTGATACCCGCGTGTTCGCAGGCAAAGAGTTTGCCTGTGCGGCCGAAGCCGGTGGCGATTTCGTCGGCGATAAGAATCACCTGATATTTACGGCAGAGCTCCCGTATCCGGGCCAGGTAGTCCGGCGAATACATGCGCATTCCCCCGGCGCCCTGGACTACAGGTTCCAGGATGAACCCGGCCAGTTCCTGGTGGTGTGCGGCCATGATCTCTTCCACAGCCTGGAGATCGTCCGGGGCGCACCTTTCGCCAAAAGAGCACTCCGGGGCCGGAGCAAAGATATTTTGTGGCAGAAAGCCCGAATACATGCTGTGTATCCCGGTATAAGGGTCGCTGACTGACATGGCCCCGAAGGTGTCACCGTGATAGCCGCACATAAGGCATAAAAATCTCTTTTTGGAATCCTGGTCCTTCGCCTGCCAGTACTGCAAAGCCATTTTCAGGGCCACCTCTACGGATACAGATCCTGAATCGCAGAAAAAGACCCTGTCCAGGCCGGGAGGGGTAATACGGACAAGTATCCCGGCCAGGTCTATGGCTGGTTCATGGGTAAGCCCGCCGAACATTACATGGGAGGTCTTCTCGGACTGTGTGGCCAGGGCCTGGTTGAGCACAGGGTGGTTATAGCCATGGATCATGGCCCACCAGGAGGACATGCCGTCTACAAGTTCCTGTCCGCTTGCAAGCCTGATGCGCACACCTTGAGCAGATTCCACCGGGTAGACCGGTAGAGGGTCCAGCAATGAGGTATATGGATGCCAGATGTGTTCGCGGTCGAATGAAAGCTTTTTTTCCAGGTCCATGGATGCTTGGGTTTCTAGGTGGCAATTGAAAGTATGTACCTGCGAGTCGGTTAACACTACAGCGACGTATCTGTTTAGCGCTTTTATGGAAAGCAGGGGACAGACACCCCCAAACCTTTTTCTGAAGGAAAATTGACAGGTTTTAAAAATAAGTGCGGGGAGAGCCAGTCCCCGCAGGTCAATCATAAGTTTCGCTGTAGTGTTACCGAGTTTTCTGCAAAGTATCTGTTTAGCGCTTTGCATGTCACATGGCTTTCTGCCTCTAGGCATACAGCCCGGAGGGGGACTGGCTCTCAGCACTTGTTTCTGAAGCAAGATTGACGGATTTTAAAAAATAGTGCCGGGAGAGCCAGTCCCCCGAGGTAAAATATTTTTTTCTCTGTAGTGCTATTATCAAACAGCCTTAAACGAGCTGGAGCCAGAGAGTGGAAATACTGC
>PWSL01000308.1 GCA_003563255.1 Desulfonatronospira sp.
CACGAACAACATCCTGCCGTCGCGTTTGTAAGTATATTCACAGACGGTGTCTTTAAAATTGCTGTTTCCACAGAAATGGCAGATATTCATTGGGAACCTCTTTCATAAGATGCACCTGCAAAAAGTCGGAAAGTAAATTATTCAGAAATCAAAAATATATATAACTCTTTGATTTCACTGACCTCTGACGTCTGATCTCTGACGTCTGTGACTGCAAAAATGACTTTTTGCAGTCACATCTTCATAAGGGGTGATAAATTTTGGGACATCCAGTTTTATCCATTCGTTATCCATGCATATACTATAATCCCGATAGAAAAAAGAATCAATGCCGCCAGACATGAATAGTGAACAAGCGGCTTCAGGCAGGCAACAGACGGTGGGTTTGACTAAACCCGGTCGTCAAACTGGCAGGAATGCTTGATGCTGGTGCCCTGCACGATGAACATGGTGGTTTCGGCTATGTTGGTGGCCAGATCCGCCACCCGTTCAAAGCGCCTGGCGATATTTATGCTCTGAACGCCCTGCTCAACCGCACCGCTGTTCATGCTCATATGCTCGATGCTGAGTTTAAGGATTTTTGAGTTTATCTCATCCACCTCGAAATCCATGCGGCAGACATTTATGGCCCTTTCTGTATCCGGAGAGGAAAAGGCGATTATAGCTTCCTGGAGCATGTCATAGGCCTTCTGGCCCATGATCTGGATCTGGTCGTAAAAATCCAGAGGAGGATGCAGGCTTAAAAATATGGTTGCATCGGATATGTTGGCAGATTCGTCCCCTATACGCTCCAGATCCTTGCTCAGGCGCATGGCCCCCAGGATAAAGCGCAGGTCCCTGGCCACGGGCTGCTCCAGGGCCAGGAGACGCAGGCAAAGCTGGTCAATGAGCACTTCCAGTTCATTGATCTCCTTGTCATGATCCACCACTTCCTGGGCCAGATCCGCATCCATGCGGGAGAAAGCGTTCACGGTCTTGCTCAGTGCCTGCTCCGTCTGGACCACCATCTGCATGACCTTCATGTTCAGCCTGTCCAGTTCCTGTGTCAAATGTGTCATATTCTGTCTCCTGATAAGATAAAATTATCCGAATCTGCCGGTTATATATTCTTCGGTTGTTTTTTCTCTGGGATTGGTGAACATGGTGATGGTATCCCTGTACTCAATGAGCTCCCCCAGGTACATATATGCGGTAAAGTCTGAAACTCTGGCTGCCTGCTGCATATTGTGGGTGACGATTACAATGGTATAGCTTTCTTTTAGATAATAAATCAGCTCTTCTATCTTGGATGTGGAAATGGGGTCCAGGGCAGAACAGGGTTCGTCCAGCAGAATCACATTAGGTTCAATGGCTATGGCCCTGGCAATGACCAGCCTCTGCTGCTGCCCTCCGGATAACCCCAGGGCGCTTTCATGTAGCCTGTCTTTGACCTCATCCCAAAGGGCCGCTCCTTTCAGGGATTTTTCCACCACTTCACTTAAATGCTTTTTGTTTCTTATGCCCTTGAGGCGCAAGCCAAAGGCGATATTGTCGAAGATGGATTTGGGAAAAGGATTGGGTTTCTGAAAGACCATGCCCACTCTGCGCCTGAGTTCGGCAACATCCACTTTGGGATCATATATATTTTCTCCGTCCAGTTTTATCTCCCCCTGCACTCTGCATATATCTATCAGATCGTTAAGCCGGTTGAAACAGCGCAACAGGGTTGATTTGCCGCAACCGCTGGGACCGATAAAGGCTGTAGCCCGTTTTACAGGTATTTTCATGTTAATGGACTTCAGGGCCTGGGTCGAGCCGTAAAAAAGATTGAGGTCCTTGACCTCCAGACAGCAGTGCTCCTTGTCCAGACTGATTTTTTTATTGGGATCCATATCCTGGACCACGCCTCCGGATAAGGGATTGCTGGGCAGAATCTGTTCAGCATGAATGAAAAAACCTCTTCTTGTGAATTTTTTGGGCAAGCCCTTGCTCAAAGGACTCTCGTATTGATGAACCAGGATATTTCTACGTTTCATTTGTTACAAAAGCATTACGAGAAGGTTACTTTTCAAGCAAACACAGAGCGCAGGTATCCAGTCTCTGATAGGCAGAAAATACTTTTTAACTGTTTCACAATTGTAACAATATCACCACATGTTCGGCATGAAAAACAATCCAAAGATGTTTAAAACACTTTTCATGTCAGGGCTGGACGTCATCCAGTCTTAATTTCAACAATTTTTTCGGAGGTTTAAAATGAACAGATTTTTGGTTTTGCTGGGTTCTTTGGTTTTTGGGTTGTGCCTGTTGGCAGCGCCGGTAAAGGCCGGTGAGCTTAAGATCAATGGTTCAACCACAGTCTTGCCGGTTACGCAGGTAGTGTCGGAGGCCTTTATGGAAGACAATCCCGGTTTCAATTTCTCTATTTCCGGTGGGGGTTCCGGCAGGGGCATCGCGGCCTTGATCGACGGTACTACTGACATCGCCCAGACTTCAAGATGGATCAGGGACAGCGAAGTGAAGCAGGCCGTTGACAACGGTATTTATCCGGTTCCCTTTGTCATTGCCTTCGACAGCATCATCCCTGTGGTCCATCCGGATAATCCCGTAGATGAACTGAGTCTGGAAGAACTCAGGAAAATCTATAACGGCGATATTACCAACTGGTCAGAGGTTGGGGGAACAGACCGGAGAATTACCATAATTTCCAGAGACTCCGATTCAGGTACTTACGTGGTCTGGAGTGATGAGGTACTCAAGGGCGATCGCCTGACTCCCAGGGCCCAGATGCTGGCCTCCAACGGAGCTATTGTCCAGGCAGTTCAGGATAACCGGCATGCCATCGGGTATATCGGCCTGGGATATCTTACCGACAGGCTTAAAAGCGTGAAGGTTGACGGCGTAATGCCCACCTCTACAACCACAGCATCAGGCGAATATCCTGTTTCCAGGAGCCTGTGGCTGATCACCGACAACTGGCCTTCCGGGGATGTGCTCAGGTTCATTAACTACATTCAGCATCCGGATAACGCTGAGCTCATTGTTGAGGGCGGGTACGTACCCATCTGGTAACGCTCTCCAGGTGTAAACAAGTAACCATTCAGAGGGTCCTCGGTGTTGATTACTGGCCGGTTTCGGCATTCCCCTGAATGGTTACGTAAACAATATTGAGGGGGTAGAGGCGGAACCGTCCTGCTCCCTCAATATTTCCAGGGTGGTATAAAGTTATTTTCATCAGAAATATTTACACTACAGCGAAACTTCAAAAATTTATAACCTGTCTCAATTGGGGACAGGCACTTTTGCCGTTTGATAACTTGCAATTGAACAAAATAACAGGCGGCAAAAGAGCCAGTCCCCGGAGGTC
>PWSL01000324.1 GCA_003563255.1 Desulfonatronospira sp.
AATACCTCTTGGACAAAGTCTTTTCCGCCGATAACCCCAGAATCGGTAAAATACCGGCATCTGTACCTGAAGCGCTCAACTCTGGATATCTTGTAGCCCTTTTTACGGGCCTTTTCCACGACCTTTTTGTCAATGGTCTTCACTTGCTGGTCTCAAAGACCTGGCCTACATAAATTGCCCAAAACATACCATGCTTGAAAGGGGTAACGAAAGGGCTGAATTGCCCACATCAGGCAATGCATGAAATGGGGAAAAGTCGTCTTAATTGCCCAAAACATACCATGCATGAAATGGGATTTTTAATGTTAATTGATAATAATCTTGAATGGTTACGTATAGATCCGGGTGGTGCCAGGGGCAAAAGTTGTCTGTAAGGGGTGAAAATGGGCTATTTTTGAGGGTTAAACTCAATAAAAACAAGCAGTTGTTGGTCTCAGAGACCTGGCCTCACACAAAAAAAATACTAAAGGCAGGCGGGGTATAGCGGGATACTGGCAACATAACTAAACTCGCAACATAATGTCCCCATCTGCCCGCTTATGCGGACAAGAGCAATCCATGAAGCTCATCATATTTTTTGAACTGCTTATCGAATGAGATTAGCTCAGCTTCGTGTGTGATGGCGGTAGCTATAATAATCCTATCGGCAGGGTCACGGTGATGGTCAGGAAGATTTGCAGATAGCACAGCAATTTGTTGGTCCAAGGGTAAACAGGTTGTTTCAGTTGAAAGGGCCACTTCTATCCATTGTTGTGCAGGAATTGGAAGTTCCAAACGACCACGTTTTGCAAGAGTCACAATTTCCCAACAACTGATGGAAGATACGCAGATCTCATCAGAATATTCAATGAGCTCAGTCAGTTTTACTCCAATATTTTCAGAAATTAACCATCGAACCCAGATATGGGTATCCAGCAATATCATCGCAATACATCCCACTCTTCTTCCGAAACAGTCGGTGCAATTAAATCATCATGGATGATCGTGCCTTGTAGTTCCTTTGGCGGCACCCGCCTTAACTTCGTTTTAGAAGTTTTGGTTTTTGTCGTACGAACAATCACCTCAACAGCTTCATCAGCCATTTCTTCTGGGAGTTCAATCAGGATGCGCCGATCCACAGGTTTCGTTCTAAATCTCAAGGTATCCATAAGTGAATGACCTCCATATTTGATTCCAGCATGATGGCCATTTATTGGTCTGTCAAGAGGAAATTATTTTCCAATAACCAACAAGCCTGATTTTAAAATCCATAAGAATCAGTCATGGGGAAGCTTAAACTTGGCTGTCGAAAAAGAAGAGCCGAACCCATAAAAAATAAAAAGCTACTAAATGCAGGCGGGGTTAGTTAAGCGGGATATACGGGATACTGGCAACATAACTTCACCCAGTTGAACAGACCGAAGGTCTACGGCACAGCCGTGTTCAACCGGGTAAACTCGCAACATAATGTCCCTTGGCTCCTCTCTGACATTCTGGGAACTACCTCAAGGGCGGGGTATGCGGGGTACGTTTAAAAAAAATACTAAAGGCAGGCGGGGTATAGCGGGATATAGCTGGATACTGGCAACACAATGTCCCATTGCTCACTCTCTTTTATTAAGCAGAGCGTAATAATGCTTCAAACTTGGCTATAACATCTTCGAGTATGCTCTCATCCACCGAAGCAGCAAACTTCAGCCCACGGGCGCGCCAATCCAGGTTTTTGACTTGGTCAGCCAAGGCAACACCTGAGATTGAAGTGTCGCCTTTGATCATGACCTCAAAAGGGTACCCTTTAATTTTGTTCGAGATAGGGCAAAATAATGCGAGTCCTGTTTTACCGTTGTATGAAGCGGGGGAAAGCACCAGTGCAGGGCGATGACCAGCCTGTTCATGCCCGGTTTGGGGATTAAAGTTCAACCATACGATATGACCGCGATCAGGCACATACATTAAAGCATTTCCTGTCCAACAGGTTCGCCACTGCCTACTTCTTTATGGATATTATCCGGGGTGATTTCTGCCAAAAGTTCGGACAGTATATACTTTTTACGCTGGGGTCTGACTACAATTTCGCCATCTCTTAGCGAAATATCAACAGAGGTGTTTTCAAAAATTCCGCACTTTTCGGCGATTGGTTCAGGTACAATGAATGCCAATCTATTTCCTACCTTAATTGCCTTTGCCTCCATACCATACTCCTTTTATTAAACACTTTGAGTGTGTTAACTCAATTTCTCTACATAACATATAACTATTTAGAACATCCCGGATTATTTGGCAAGTAGCAATAAAGAGTTCACTTCCATCATCCATAGATCCACGGAATCTGGTCAGTTATATAGTAGTGTTGAAGGGGCAGGCAAGAGGAAATTAAAAGGCACTGGCTATAAAGCGCCCAGTCTCTTCATAGAGTACAAACCCTCCACACCACCTACGGACGTAAATTTACGCTCATTCTTGGAGCCCAGCAGATGCTTGACCTGGTCAAATATTTACCCCGTAAAATTTCTTTTCATTTTACTGGGGCCTCCTGCACAAAATCTTTCCCGCAGATCACCCCGGAGTCAGTAAAATACCGGCATCTGTATCTGAAGCGTTCAACCCTGGAAATATTGTAGCCTTTCTTCCTGGCTTTTTCCACAACCTTTTTTTTGCCTTTGCCAGCATCCACAGCGCCTGTTTCATAGACGAACTGCCTGTACTTGCGGACAATCTCTTTGGGATCCAATTCGTTCCAGTCCTTGAGGCCAAAATCTATGGATAAGAAACCGTCTTTGTTTCCGGTCTGGGTATGATAGCCAAGTGAACTCCAGCGGTAGTCTTCCGGTTTTTTGACTATTCCGGCTCGTATAGGATTCAGGTCTATGTAGGCCAGCATGTTCACAAGGGTGCTGCCTTCCTGGACAATCATGGACTTAAATCGCTCACCCCAGAAGAAGCCCCGTCTGTTATGTCGCTTAATGTAATACATGGAAAAGGTCTGCTTGATCTCTCGGACGAACTCAGAAAGATCTGTCCATTTCTTGCTAAACTTTTCCATCTCATGGTCTCCGAAATGAACATCATCGCCATAGCGTTTGACAAATCTTTCCTGGACCTCCTGCCTGGTAGCGTAGTCCCTTTGATAAATCTTTACAGCCAGGTGCCAGTGGTTGCCCATAATACAAAAACCGAGCACTTCCACAAAATAAATGCTGCTGAAATACTTGATAATCTCCAGAAGGCGGTTTTTCTCAATGTCGCCCAAAGGCAAGCCTGGCAGAGCAGTGCGGGATATCACATGGTTCACCCGGTTAAATAAGATTTGAGCCTATTTAAAAGACTGCTCAAATCTTAGCTTGAGGCGCACAGGGCATACCA
>PWSL01000008.1 GCA_003563255.1 Desulfonatronospira sp.
AAGGCAACCAGTTTTGCTAATGAGAGATTTCAGTAACCAAAAAAATATTGTCGCGGGGACTGTCCCAAGTGTGGGATACGAGCACTTCTTTATCTTGGGTTGCGGGCATAGCCCGCGTTAGATGAGATCATTGATATTGAAACTATTGCTGTTGATAGTTCTATTTGCGAAATTGCTCGATTGAGAAAAGTTTATGGTCCTGGTCGCTGGCGGAAACTCAAAGGTGTTGCAACAGTTAAGCTTGCAGGCAAATATATCACAAAAGCTGAATTACATTGGTATGAATGTCATGGCATTGGTAAAAAAGAATTCAAGATCAAGAGGTACCTGGATTGATTTCCAGGAGGGGATATTATGGAACACCAATTAGTTATATGTATAAAAAATAAGGGATATGAAGCTTCGCTAAAAGCGAGAAAACTCTACGAGGCAATTCCTGATCCAAAAGCTGAAAAACATCAGCAAATCCGCGTAATCGACGAGTCTGGCGAGGATTATTTATTCCCAAAGGAACTTTTTGTCACAGTTGAACTTCCAAAACCGGTCGAAGAAGCAATTTTCAAAGAGGCCTAACGCACGATTCGTCCACAACAGTTTCCAGCAGACTGCAGCATCTCCCTGATAAATAATCAGGTCCGACCCGGGAGAGCAAGACTTATCGATTCGAAGGAAGTAAAGCGTATATAAAAAAAGTTTCTCAAGGAGTTTTGATAATGCCTAATGATGAATCGGTATGCCTTTTTTGGGGCCAAAAACATAGGTGTAACCATAATTATGCCGAGAGCCAGCAGATCTTTATTGCCTGATCATGAGTGGCATACCCTGAAATCTCGCAAAGCGACTCCTGCCCTGTATGGATTTCACTGAGTTTATCCTGATAGATGAAGGAAAACGAATAACAATGTTGTCCATATCCGCCGGGACTGCCAAACCATATGTCCTGCGCCACAAAAACCGGGAAGATATCTATATCCGGGTAGGCTCCTTTTCCAGGCTGGCCACCAGGGAACAGATGGTGCGCCTGTTTGGCTCCGGGGGTTTGCTGAATATCGAGGACCTTCCTGTTTCAGGCACATCCATGAAGAAAATACTGCAAATTCAACCTGTCCCATCTGCTCCTCCTGAACGGTATTTTTGATTTCATCGGCAACTCGGCAATCCCCATTGCATCTGCAAGCTCCTTGACATCTGGGCCCATCGCCTCAAGCTGATATGTGGTTTTGTAACGCCCTTTTGATTTTTTGGTCGGGGCATCGATCAGAGTGGCCAGAGGAATCTCGGAAAGTTTTTCCACAAAGTATGCGGAGACCGAGAAAAGCTGGCATTCTCCCGGGCATGCTTGAAGGCCACCATAACCAGGAGCAAGGCTACCAAATATGCATTTCAATGTATAATTGGATAAGCCCTCTGCCGACTTACCTTTCCAGGCTCTAAAGCCGGAAGAGCCACATAAGTTCCCTCCAATGGGAACTTTTTGTTGACAGTCAATCTGGGAACCATTAGGTTGAGAGTGTGAACATAGTCAGCCGAAAAACACTGAACTGCTACTGCGAGAAATATGCTGATGCGAGAGGAAGCCTTCTATCTTGGTATGATCGGGTCTCGAAGAAACGGTACTCAAATCACGCTGAGTTGAAAGAGGATTTTCCAAGTGCTGATCATGTCGGCGACAATAGGTATGTATTCAATATAAAAGGAAATCATTTCAGGTTAATTGTTTGGATTCGGTTTGAGGCAGGCCAGGTACTTGTGAAGTGGTTTGGCCCTCATGCCGAATACGATAAAATAAAAGCAGCAGAGGTGAATTATGATAATCCGTGCCATTAAGACAGACGCTGACTACGAAGCAGCGCTGGCTCGGGTCGAAGAAATTTTCGACTCGGAGCCCGGTAGCCCTGAGTTTGACGAACTGGAGGTCTGGGGGACTCTCATTGGTGCATATGAAGATGAGAATCACCCTGTTCCGCCGCCAACCCCGCTTGAGGCTATTGAATTTGCCATGGACCAGCAGGGACTGAAACAAAAAGACCTTGTTCCGTTTATTGGTTCAAAAAGCAAAGTATCTGAGGTGCTGGCTGGAAAAAGAAAGCTGACACTGAAAATGATACGTGCGTTGCACGAGGGCTTGGGTATTCCCGCAGACACTCTCCTGAAGGAGCCGGGTAAAGAATTGCCTGAGACATTGGCTGACGTTGATTGGAGCCAATTCCCTGTAAGGGAAATGGCCAAACGTGGTTGGCTTAAAGATGCCAAAGACTTGATGGATAGAGCCGAATAGGCTGTGCGTAATTGCTAAAAAGCAAAAACGCTGAGTTCAGGTTAACTGTGTACAGCCTTAGTAAGCATAGCAATAATCAGCCTGTTTCTTTATGTTACCATATTGTTCTCAAAAAAGCGTAATACTCCCATGAGGACCATGCCTGCAACATATTATTGCACATCAATTATTGACGGACAATAATTGATGTGCAATAATGAGTCCTGGCAATCATAAGATTAATAGATAGGGAAGTGTCCAATGTCTCGAAACCCATTTTCCCTTGGCGGAACTGATATTCCACTTTGTGATCGTCAAAATGAACTGCAAGGCCTTATCAGGCATGCTCATAATGCGCAAAACGTCCTTGTCTACGGATCAAGGAGACTGGGCAAAACAATGCTTGTCCGGGAGGTCCAAAGACATCTTGCGCAAGAAGGCTTTCTGGTCGTCTTTTGTGATCTTTTCGGCGTTGTTTCCATTGAGGATATTTCGGCCAGAGTTTGCCGTTCTCTTTTTGAGGTTACCCACAAACAGGCGCCGCTGCACAAAAAGGCCATTCGAGCTTTAAGTACTTTTCGTCCTACAATGCGGCCATCTTACGACGGGATGGAGTTTTCCTTTTCCGTGGAAAAAACTTCATCTGATATCGGCATTGATGTTCTGGAGCATACCTTTTCAGATCTGTCGTCATTTCTAGAGAAATCAAGAGTAAATATCAATGTGGTTTTTGATGAATTTCAAGAAATAACAGAAGTGGAAAAGGGTGTTCAGATTCAGGGAGTCATGCGGAAATACATCCAGAATATGTCCGCATCATTTTTTTTTGTTGGAAGTCGCAAGAGAGTTTTAAGTCAAATGTTTCATGATCGCAGCAAACCATTTTTTCAGAGTACTTTTGATTACGAGCTGAAATCTCTGCCCCAGCATGACTGCATCTCGTATGTCATGGCAAGGTTTGAATCCGGGAAAAAGATAATGCAGGAAAGCTATGCAGAATATATTTGCAGTCTTGTAGCAGGAAATCCTTACTATATGCAAAAAATTTGCTATATTTTGTTTAATGACATGGATCACT
>PWSL01000472.1 GCA_003563255.1 Desulfonatronospira sp.
CCGCGCAGGGGTTTTTCCGGCAGCCGTTCTGCCAGTTCCTTTCCGCCCACTTCCTCGTCCAGGATCTGCAGGACAGATTTGACAGGCATGGTGCGCTGTACAGGCTTTTCCAGAAGGTTGTTCACCTTATGGCGAAACCCGCGGTCACTCAAACGATGCACAGTGCCTTTAAGATTGGAAAGACAGCTGGGACACGGAGTGATCATGGCCTCGGCCTCCATCTCCTCTGCCAGGGCCAGGTTGCGCCCGGACAGGGCCGATGAAAGCAGATGGTCCACTGTGTGAGCCGGGGTGGAACCGCAACAGCTCCAGTCGTCAATATCCATAAGATTTATCCCCAGGGCTTTGCACACGGCCCTGGTGGATTTGTCGTACTCCATGGATGTTCCCAGACCGGAGCACCCCGGGTAGTAGGCGAAATTTCTCATTTATGCGCCTCCTCCCTGAAGCGTTTGAATATCCGGGCAACCTTGTCCCGGCCCTCTATCTTATGGGGTCTTATGGACAGCTTGCCCTTGGGAAGCATCTTTGGGGCCAGGTCCACGTCGGTCCAGACCCGGCCGGTCCTGGTTATGTATCTGGTCAAAAGCCCCATCTCAAAGACCCGGCCGTGTTTTTCCACCGAATCCAGAAAGCTGTCCCAGAATTTCTTGACTTTCTGCTCGGATACATATCCTTCCCGCCTGGCCATATGGCGCAGCACGTCCATGATGGTGGCCACGTCGATCTCATTGGGACACCTGGTGGTGCAGGATTCGCAGGTGGCGCAGAGCCAGATGGACCTTGAAGAAAGAATCTTCTGTTTCTGACCGGCCTGCAAAAGGCGCATGATCTGGCTAACCGAAATATCGTACACAAATGTGTACGGGCACCCGGCGGTACAGTTGCCGCACTGATAGCACAGACGCACGTTCTGTCCGCTTTCCTCCTCCACCCTGGCGATGAATTCGTTATCGCTGGAGGTATGAATATCAACAACTTCCATGATTTCTCCCGGCAAATGATGATTAACCTGATTCCTTATCACTACTGCGACACTTTGTGTAAATATCGCCTCGGCCACCGGGGACAGGCACCAACCCGCACTTATTTTTCTGAAGGATGATTGACATGTTTAAAAAATAAGTGCGGGGAGAGCCAGTCCCCGTGCCATATGCAAAGCGCTGAACATATACGTCGCTGTAGTGTTATTGTGCTCTCAGGTGGTTATGTGAACAGGTACGTTGCAGGATAATGCCTGAGCAGGCTGGTGTCCAGCTTCACAAAACCACATAAGATCACAAAAAATAAATCCAGGCAACCCGGCCTTTGGGGGCCGGACTGCCTGGAACAGGTGAAGAGGCAATTACAGGGCGGCCTCGAAAATAGCGGCCACGTCCTGGTCTGTGGGGCAGCGGGGGTTTGTGAATCCGCAGGCGTCTTTCTGAGCGTTGGCGGTCATGGTCTTGATGTCCTCTTTCTTGACATCTTTGCCGTAACGTTTGCCAAGCTCGATGAGACCAGAGGGAATGCCTACGTCAGCTGAAAGCTTCCTGATACCTTCCAGGGCCTTTTCAGCGGCCTCACGGGGTCCCAGTCCTTCGATGCTTTCGCCCATGAGCTCGGCCATCTTGATGAAGCGGTCCATCTTGGCGATGAGGTTGAATTTTTCAACATGGGGCAGCAAAATTGCGTTGCACTCGCCGTGGGGCAGGTCATAGAAGCCGCCCAGCTGGTGAGCCATGGCGTGTACGTGACCCAGGCTTGCGTTGTTGAAGGCCATGCCGGCCAGGTACTGGGCGTAGCACATGCCTTCGCGGGCTTCAACGTCCTGGCCGTTGGCCACTGCGGGGCGCAGGTGCTGGAAGATAAGGCTGATGGCCTTTTCGGCGCAGGCATCGGTCATGGGAGTAGCGATTATGGATACATAGGCCTCGACAGCGTGGGTCAGGGCATCCATGCCGGTGGCTGCGGTCAGCGCCGGGGGCATACCCATCATGAGCAGGGGGTCGTCCACTGCTACGCCGGGGGTTACGCGCCAGTCAACAATGGCCATCTTCACCTTGCGGGAAGTGTCGGTGATGATGCAGAAGCGGGTCATCTCGGAAGCGGTTCCGGCTGTGGTATTTACAGCTACGTAGGGCAGAAAGGGCTTGTCGGACTTGTCGATGCCCTCGAAGTCGTGGATCTTGCCGCCGTTTGAGACCACCAGGCCGATTCCTTTTCCGCAGTCATGGGAGCTTCCGCCGCCCAGGGTGATGACGCTGTCGCAATTGTTTTTCTTGAATACCTCAACACCGTCGTGGACGTTGTTGTCAGTGGGGTTGGGAATGGTATCGTCGTAAACCACGCATTCCATGCCATCGGCCTTGAGCAGGCTGGTGACCTGCTCGGTGATGCCGGCGGCGGTGATGCCCTTGTCTGCTACCACCAGGGGCTTTTTGCCGCCCAGGGCCTTTATCTTTGCGGGGACTTCCTTGTGGGCACCCAGGCCGATAAGGGTAACGCTGGGGATAAAAAAACCATAAACCTGTTCACGTACTGCCATAATAAACACCATCCTTTGGGTAAAAAAATTAAATAAATAAAAAACGCTGCACCTGCTTCAAACAGCAGCTATTGATCTTTATATCAGCAACATGCATGCCACAAAAACAATCAAGTTATTTCAGGTAGTTAGGCTGGAGAAGCCTGTGAAGAGTGGTGCTTTTGAAGGACGGTGACAGGACAGGCAGCGCCAAAAAGCCTGTACAAGGGGATGGCTCAGGAAAAAAACCAGTTATTTCAAAGCGTTTATCTTTAGTGATATTTTGATACGCTGAAACATGCCTTTTGGGTCAAAAAGATACAGTTTTAAGGTCACATGTTCTGGAAGAACTGCCCGCTAATTCCGTTGCAAGCCGGTTGCAGTTACAGCACTTCAACCATGGGCTAAACAGACACCTTACTCCAACTGATACTCTTTCATCTTGCGGTAAAGGGTCTTCCTTCCTATTCCCATGGCCTTGGAGGCCTGCTGGCGATTGCCCTGGAAGTAGCTCAGCACCCTGGATATATGATTTTTTTCCGCCAGGCGCAGGGAAAAGACACTCTGGCGGCCGTCATGCTCATGAGCGGCCAGGGTCTTTTCCACCAGTTCCCTGGGCAGGGACCTTTCGGTGATGTTGCCCTGTTCAGCCAGGATCATGCTGCGCTCCAGCACGTTTCGAAGCTCGCGCACATTGCCGGGCCAGGAGTAGTTCATCAGGCAGTTCATAGCCTTGTCCGTTACCCGGTAGTCTGTGGTGGAAGTGTTCAGACTGGCCAGAAAATGCTCCACCAGCAGGGGGATGTCTTCCAGGCGGTTCCGCAGTGGAGGGGTCTCGATATTAAAAACGTTTATGCGGTGCAGAAGGGCTTCCTGAAACCTGCCCTCTTCCACCTCGGTATGCAGATTACGGCTGGTGGCGAAAATAAAACGGACATCTATGCTGCGCTCTTCTTTTTCTCCAACCCGGCGACAGGTCCTGTTTTCCAGGACCCTCAACAGGGACGCCTGTACTTCCAGGGGTAGTTCTCCTATCTCGTCCAGGAAAAGAGTGCCCTTGTGGGCATAGGCCATGAGCCCTTCGCTGGATTCGGTGGCCCCGGTGAAAGAGCCCTTGACATGTCCAAAAAGCTCGGTGCGGGCCAGCTCTTTCACCAGGGAGGCGCAGTTTTTCACGATATAGGGCTTGTCCGCACGCTGACTGCCGTGGTGAATGGCCTGGGCCGCCACATCCTTGCCCACCCCGCTTTCTCCGGTAAGCAGTACCGGCACCTCGGTGGGGGCGACTTTGTCTAAGAGATAGCGGACCTGCTTTATACTTTCAGAGGCCCCTACCATCCTGTGCGTCCGGTTGTTACCGGAGTAAAGGCGGTAACTGCGGTTTTCACGCTGCATGCAGGCCCTCTGCCAGGCCCTCTCGATGACCAGTTCCAGCTTGTCCAGGTTGAAGGGCTTGGTAATGTAGTCATAGGCCCCCAGTTTCATGGCCCTGACTGCATTGTCAATATTTCCGTGGCCGGTGATCAGGATGATCTCCACGTCCTGCATACGCTCCTTGAACTCCGAATAAAGGTCCAGGCCGTCGGCATCCGGCAGGCAAATATCTAAAATGACAACATCGAACACGTTTTTCCGGATGAGCTGGCGGGCATGGGAGGCGGAGGAGGCAGTGGAGATGCTTCTTTCCGGTGTGGAGAACTCCTTTTTGAAAAGGGTCAGAATGGACTGCTCATCGTCCACTACCAGCACTGAATACTGCTTGGTCATATCACTCTACAGCGGTGTTTAAAGGAAGACATACCGTAAACCTGGAGCCTTTGCCCGGCTCACTGGTCACTGATATCTCTCCCCCGTGACTTTCGACGATATTATAACAGGAGGCCAGGCCGATGCCAATGCCTCTGCCCACTGGCTTGGTGGTAAAAAAGGGCTCAAACAGCTTGTCCATCTTGTCCAGGGCAATGCCGCAGCCGTCATCCTCCACGCACAGGCAGACCTCGTGCTCATGCGCATGGTCCGATGTCCTGATGGTGATCAGCCCCTTATCCTGGATGGCATCCTGGGCGTTCACCAGCAGGTTGAGTATCACCTGTTTGAGCTGCGATTCGTCGGCATTGATCAGGGGCAGCTTGTCCTGCAGATCCAGTTTGATCTTGAGCCCTCTTCGCTTGCGCAGGTTATGATCCACCAGGCGCAGGGTTTCTTTTACCACCCGGTTCAGATTGATGGGGGAAAAAGAAAAATGTTTAGGGCGGCTGAAGGTCAGGAGGGTCTGGATAATCTTCTGACAGCGCTGGCATTCCTTGAGGATGATATCTGTGTACTCGCGGAAATCCTGGGCCAGTTCTGGATCAACAGCTTTTTCAATACGCGGCAGACGCCGGCGCAGGCCCTCGGCGAAACCGTTTATGGCAGCCATGGGGTTGTTGACTTCATGGGCCACCCCTGCGGCCAGCATGCCTATGGTGGCCATTTTTTCCACCTGGTAGTACTTGGCCTGGTATTCCTTTTCCAGGGTCACGTCACGCTTGAATATAAGAACCCGGTTTTCTTCCCATTCCTTGTTTTTCAGAGGAGAAGCCACCATTTCAAACTGCAGGTTGCGGCCTCCCAGCTTGAATATGGCTGTATCCCGGCACACGGAATCGGTGGCCATGGAACGGAAAGCCGGGCATTCCGGGCAGGGATGGTCCTCGCCGCGAAACAGCCGGTAGCAGAATTTGCCCTCGGGCCGGGGTTCGTCAAAAAACTCATGAAAAACATGATTGACGGATATTATGCGCAGATTCTCCGAAAGCACCATCATGATATCGGTGATGCCGTCCAGAATGGCTGCGATTTCTCTTCGGCGCTCCTCGGATTTTTTATTGGCCTCTTTGAGTTCTTCGACCTTCTGGCGCAGCTCCTGAAAAAAACCCAGTTTGCTGTGTTCGATGCCCACAAGATCATTTAGATCAGGAGCCTTCTGCATCACCAGGCCTCCTCGCATATGCCGAGCAGTTCTTCCCATCCGGCCTTACGCGGGTTGGTCAGCATGCAGGCGTCATGCACCGCCATTTTGCAGATCTGTTCCAGCCTGGATGCATCCGGGACAATGTCGCGCAGGTGTACCGGAATACCAAGTCCTGCAAAGAGCTCTTCCAGCCTGGATATGCCCTCCTGCCCCTGGTCGCTGGAACAGGAGCTGCAGGAGCCCTGCACGATGCGCCCGATTATGCACATCTTTTCCGGACAGGCAGGCAGGTTGTAGCGCATGACCGCAGGCAGCACAATGGGGTGCACCAGTCCGTGCAGGGTATCAAAAATCCCTCCCAGGGAATGGGCCAGGGCATGCCCGATGCCCAGGCCGGCATTGCTGAAGGACATGCCTGCAGCAGTACTGGCTATGGAAAGCTGCTCCATTGATTCGCAGCTCCGGGTCTCCAGGGCTGTCTGCAGGTTTGCCGAAATAAGCTCTATGGCCTTGACGGCCTGGCTTTCAGTGAATGGGGAAGCCAGGGGGGAGACGTAAGACTCAATGGCATGGGCCAGGGCATCCACGGCCGAAGCCACCACCATCTCGTCAGTCTTGGTCATGAGCAGCTCCGGGTCGATAATGGACACATTGGGAACCAGGGAACGGCTGATGATGGACATCTTGACCTGGCGGTGCACGTCGGTGATGATGCAGAACTGGGAGATATCCGATCCGCTGCCGGCATTGGAAGGTATGAATATCATAGGGGGCAGAGGCCGCATTATTTTGTTGGCCCCCTCATAGTCCCCGATTTTGCCTCCATTGCCCACTATGGTAGCGATACCTTTGGCGGTGTCCATGGGACTTCCCCCTCCAAGGGATATTATGACATCAGCCTTTTCACTGAGGTAGAGATCTGCTCCCTGGTGCACCTGGTAGTCCCTGGGGTTGGAATCCACCTGATCAAAGAACACATAATCCAGATTGTCATCCCTGAGTATTTCCTGGACATGCTCCGCCCAGCCGGACTGAATGAGCCCCTGGTCCGTGACCAGAAACGCCCTGTTGGCTCCCAGGCGCATGGCGCACTGGCCCACATAGCGCAGACTGCCGTGCCCGAAAATGATTTCAGGAATGGCGAATTTAGTGACTCTGTTTTCAGACATTGATATCAGCTTCTGTGGTGAAAGGACTTGCCGGCGGCTTCTCAACACTACAGCTAAACTTATTTATTGTCCTCCGGGGACTGGCTCTTGTGCCGCCGAATTTTTGGGGACAGGTTATATTTTATTAGTTTCGCTGTAGTTTTGGGCCGGTCTTCATTACTGAACTGATATTATACAATCCAGAGCTATACTGCAAGCATGGAATAAAATACTCCCAGAAGTCCTATCAAAGCCAGTAGATAAACCGGTTTGCTGGGCATGGCTCCATCTCTTTCCATGGCCCTGCCGAACATGAAAAACACCAGGGGGTGCACCAGGAAGGGCATGGAAAAGATAAACGGAATCATCAAAGACGCCTCTACCCCGAACATGCCTTCCTGAGTGGCTGCAAAAAGTCCGAAATGGGATATGCCCGAAGAAACAGCCATGGCGGTAAAATCCAGGGACATGCCGGCCAGGCTTAACAGGACAAAGCCACCGAAGACTGCACAAAGTTGCCAGCCAAAGGCAAACTGCATCAACCCCTTGACCTCCCTGGTGTCTTCGCCCTGGGCAGTGCTCATCGTCCTGAGAGAAAGAACCGTCAGTACAACTCCCGCTAGTACTATCAGTAAAGAAGGCACAAGCATGAGCCTGCCCTGCTGTGCACTCATGGCCAGTACTGAAAAGACGAATATATGTCCGAAAAACGGCACATTGATCATGATAGGGGCGCGGTAGGCTGCGGTCTTACCCAGGTCTCCAGCGGTACATGCGCCGGTTAGACCCGAATGTGAAAGCCCTCCAGCCATTCCCGGAGCCAGGTTGCGGGCCATGTTGGTCTTGCCGAAGACCATGAGCAGGGCTATGCCTCCAAACATCCAGAACATTTGCCCGAAAAAGCCGTAAGCCAGGACAGCATTCATGCCGGTAATGGAGAAGGCCTCTTCTATGCGTGACCCGCCTATCATGAAGTTGGCAGCCAGCACCACCGGGATACCTGCAAAAAGAAGCGCCCTGATGGTCGGCCCGAATTGCCAGCGATACATCAGTGCTCCCAGGCCGGCGGCAATGATCATGGCAAAGAAAATCTGGGGCAGGGCTATCAGAGGCTGGATCCACATGGCAATGGAATAGGAACCGACAAGGACCCCCAGGAGAGCGGCGATCTCCACCAGACCCATTTTGATATAGCGCCTCTTATTGGTTACCTGGGCTTTGTGATCTATGAGAATAACGGCTCCCACCAGTCCAAGGTAGGCAATGACAGGATAAAACCGGCTGAGATCTCCTGCTCCAAGGCCCAGTATAAGCCGGTAAAGGGCTTCTATGCCCACCAGCAGAAAGAAAGCCCGGACTATAAAGATCAGGTGTGTCCTGCCGGTCCCCAGCACGGTCTCCTCGGTTGAGGGTACCACCATGTCATCGGGCTTGAGCTTGATTCCTCCAAGGATTTTTCGAAGTTCCTGTCCACCCACGAAGAATGCCACAGTCAAAGCCACTATGGTGGTACGGCTTATAAGATCGATGAGGGAAAACTGCGGCAATCCAGGGGTACTTACCCCGCTGGCCACCAGGACGTAGCCCATGGTCAGGCCGAAAACAACGATGATCAGTATGGGCGAATAGCGGGTACCGGCCACTGCTGTCCTGGCCACCAGGACCATGGGTATAAGCAGAAACAGGGAAAGAAAGAACTGGTTAAGCATCTGCAGATTGGCGATCTGGTCAACTAGATGGGTGGTATCCATTTTAGACCTCTCATTATTATCACTACAGCTAAACTTATTTATTGTCCTCCGGGGACTGGCTCTTTTGCAGCCGAATTATTGGAGCAATTCCAAGTCGTCAACCGGCGCAAGTGCCTGTCCGCAATTGAGACAGGTAATAATTTTTTAGAGGTTTCGCTGTAGTGTTCACTGTTTAGACTTATTCCTGAGACCATGTTATAAAAACAAGAACCGCGCTGATCAAGCTGACTACGCGAATCCTGCGAAGCGTTTGGCAGGACAGATAGCAGGACGTGGCAGGCGAAATTTTCAGAGTACAGGGCTTCAGCGATTGGCGGCTTTTTCACTTGGGACGCGTGCACAGCCCGCCTTAGGAAGGCAGGGGGCAGGCACCTTAAACCTCTTTCTGAAGGAAGGTTGACGGCTTTTAAAAATAAGTACCGGGCGCTTGAACATACGGGCGATAATCCCATACATACCGGTCTTGAAACTGCAGCAAGACGTCAGAATTCTACGATGATGTTTTCGCTGTCCCTGGGGATTTCTATTATACGCCCAATTTCCCAAGCCGGACAGCCCATGCCCTTGAGCCTTGAACAGACCTCTTCGCTGTTTTTCCGGGATACCACCAGCACATAACCAATACCGCAGTTGAATATCTGCAGCATATCCTCCCACATGATCTCTCCCTGGTCCTTGACCCAGTGCATAACTGCCGGAATCTCCCAGGTACCGAATTTTATCCTGGCTCCCAGCCCGCGATGCAACATCCTGGGAATATTGTCGTAAAAACCTCCTCCTGTAATATGCGCCATGCCGTTGATTTTGATATCGCGCATCAGTCCCTTGACCTCGGCAGTGTAAATCCTGGCAGGCTCCAGAAGAACGTCCCGGACCTCTCTGGATGTACCCGGAAGAATATCGCTGCCCTCAAGGCCCGATTGGGACAAAATCTTGCGAACCAGTGAATAACCATTGGAATGCAGCCCGCTGGAAGCCAGACCTATTACAGCATCATCAGGCCTGATCTCGCCCCCGTCAACAATCCTGGAGTCATCCACAACCCCAACACAGAATCCTGACAAATCGTATTCGCCGGGCGGGTAAAAGTCAGGCATTTCAGCAGTCTCTCCTCCCAGTAGTGCACAGCCTGCCTGAATACAGCCCCTGGCCACCCCTTTCACAATTTCTTCTGCCTGCCTGGTCTCCAGTTTGCCTGTAGCCAGGTAATCCAGAAAAAAAAGCGGCCTTGCCCCCTGCACCAGTACATCATTGACCGACATGGCCACAAGGTCTATGCCTATGGTATCATGTCGATCGAACAAAAAGGCCAGTTTCAGCTTGGTCCCCACTCCGTCAGCAGAAGCAACCAGCACAGGCTCGTTCAGCTCATTCATATCAAGCTTGAAAAGACCGCCAAAGCCTCCAATATCGGTTATGACACCCTTAATACGGGTCCTGGCCACGATATTTTTAATGCTGTCCACAAACCGGCCGGCCTTCTCTGTGTCAACTCCAGCCTGCAGATAAGCTTCTCCCCTACTGGTCATGATCTCTCCCTAATGCTTGAAAAAGCTGTGTTGGTCTCCGGGAATCAACCCGGATTCGGCCATTTCTATAACACTACAGCGACACTTTGTGTAAAAATCGCCTCGGCCACCGGGGACAGGCACCCCAGCACTTATATTTCATTAATGATCTTCACATCAGCTAAAAATAAGTGCCGGGAGAGCCAGTCCCCGTGCCATATGCAAATTGCTGAACTGTTTCTATATACTAGTGTTTTTTCTCTTCAATCTCAAGCTTTTTAATAAACCCCGTCATGATTTTTGAACAAATCACTGAAACTGCAGGGTATGTTAAACATTAACACTTCAGCGCTTTGCATGTGGCCGGCTTCCTGCCACGCCTCCGGTTCGTAAACTCTCCAGACTTCCCAGTTGACGTACCCCTGAGACCCTGTCACAAAAAACATGAAATAATTCGAACAGCTAACTGTTGAACGCTTTTAAGGAAAGCCGGGGACAGGCACTCCGGGACCCACTTGAGCATGGTTTTTATGCTAAAAAAGCCTAAAATTTCAGGACAAGTGGGTCCCGGAAGAGCCTGTCCCCCTCCGGGCTGTATGCCTCCGGGCAGGAAGCCATGCGACATGCAAAGCGCTAAACAGATACTAAAAACGTAATAAAACCAGAGTGTTGTACGAGGACTTTTGACTGTTCAGAAAACAGATACGAAAAAAAATCATCAGTCTCCTTGAAAACAACAAAAATGAACCTATTATTCTACTTGACAGTCAAAAGCTCTCCAACAACGTTTTGTGTTTACTGAAAATTTCCAGGATTATCAATGTCTGGAACATTATCAGCTTTAACCAGCATGATTTTATAATATTGACCTTGCACCCGTTTAAACACCGCCTCCAGTTGTACGAGAACTTTTAACTGTCTGGATGGGATAAGCAATAAGACATTCACATCGGCTGAAATACGCCTTGGTTCCATCATCCCGGGCATGACCGGGATTCACCAATCAACCTGGAGGTTTTTATTATGCAAAGCCCCAAGCCGGCCGTCCTGTGGAAACCATTGAAAGAAAATCAGATCCAGTGCCAGGCGTGCAGTCAGTTCTGTCTGATAGAGCAGGGAGAAAGAGGTATATGCGGGGTGCGCAGAAATACCCAGGGGCAGCTGTTCACCCTGGTGGGGGATAACGTGGCCGCCCTGAACGTTGATCCCGTTGAAAAAAAACCCCTCTTTCATTTCATGCCAGGCAGCACGACCCTGTCCCTGGGAACCATGGGCTGCAACTTCTCCTGCAGCTTTTGCCAGAACTATACCCTGTCCCAGCCCCCCAAAGAGCATCAGTTCAGGGAAGGCCAGCCCATAACCCCGGAACAGCTGGTAAATACCGCCCGGGAATACCGGGCAGGAAGTATTTCCTATACCTACTCTGAACCCACGGTTTTCATTGAGCTGGTTCTGGAAACCGCACGCAGGGCCAAAGACAGAAAACTGAAAAACATTATTGTCAGCAACGGCTTTCAAAGCCCGGACTGCCTGAAGGAAATGAATGGAGTCATTGATGCCGCCAACATCGACCTCAAGGCTTTTACCGAGACCTTTTACAGGGATCAGTGCAGGGCCAGACTCAAGCCGGTGCTGGACAACCTGGTGAAAATCAGGGAAATGGGCTGGTGGCTGGAGGTCACTACTCTGGTTATTCCCGGACTCAACGATTCCATCCGGGAAATTGAAAGCATTGCCGGGTTTATCGGGAAAAACCTTGGAGCGCACACCCCATGGCATATCTCAAGGTTTCACCCCACTTTCAATCTCACCGACAGGCAGGCCACCCCGGTAGAGACCATTGAAATGGCCTGGCAGGCGGGGAAAAAGGCCGGCCTGGAATATGTCTATACCGGCAATATTCCGGGACACGACGGTGAAAACACCTGTTGCCCCGGGTGTGGGGAGGTTGTTGTCTCCAGGCTGGGATTCCAGCTACGCGGGGTAAGGCTTGACAAGGGAGCCTGCGCCGCCTGCGGCAGGGCAATAGCCGGATACAGGATGTCCGGGGATTAACCCTGCAACGACACTTATTTGTGCCTCAAGGGGACTGGCACATGGCCAGGTGACTGTCCCCTGCTATGTACTGTCTGTGCAGGTTCACATAACAAATTAAGTTTCGCTGTAGTGCTAACTCTTTGATTTTACAGACTACAGACTACCACTACAGCGAAACTTATAAACTTTTCAACCTGTCCAAGGCGGGCTATGCCCGCAACCCAAAAAATAAAGAAACCTGAACCGCCCGTTCGAAGACTCACTCAAGACGCAAAGGTCGCAAAGGAAGGCAGCCTTGTCCAAAACCGTGTCCCGGTTTTGGACAATAGATCTGCTTCGTGTCTTTAACTTTGCGTACTTAGCGGCTGGCCTGCCACGCGCTTCGCGTGGTTCAAATTTTCTTGTTTTGTATGACAGGGTTTCAGGAGCAAGTCACTAGGCTTTTTCCGCGACCTTGCACGGAAAAAGTGGCCCCTTCGGGGCAAAAGAGACTGCCTTTATTGTTCCTACGCTCTGCGTGGGAACATCTTCCGGACGCTCCGCGTCCACCAATGGTGCCTGTCCCTGCAAACATGTTTTTTAAGAAGCGGCTGGAGCCGCAAGAACTAAATGTTCCCAGGCTGGAG
>PWSL01000056.1 GCA_003563255.1 Desulfonatronospira sp.
GTTGAAAAATCGCTTGAATTATGTGGAGTAAATTATTTAAGATATGATGAAAAATAAGGGGAAGACAATAATTTTGGACAACTACTTCACATAATTCAGGACTTCACATAACATGTCTTATGTGGAGCTCCACATAAGACATGGTTGCCCATAACTGCGAAACCCAGCACGTCAACAAAGTAAAGCCTGCTCAGTCTTTTGATAAGCCCCAGCAGGCAGTCCTTGTCAGTGTCTTTAATTGGCAGGCCTGCCAGGGCAGTACGAGATATGACGTGGTTCACCCGGTTAAATAAGATTTGAGCCTATTTAAATGACTGCTCAAATCTTAGCTTGAGGCGCACAGGGCATACCATGGAAGATAGCTGTTACTGAAATCACGTGCAGTAATAATAGGATAGATACTTAAACCTCAAGCTATTTTACCGGGTAAACAGTTTGACGGTCACTGCGGATGAAACGGGCTATGCGGGGCATGAGATACCTCCTTTATGGCTGGTGGTTGAGCTGTTGGAAGAATGGATAGCATAAGCTGAAATCAAACTCAATAAGAGACTGTCCCCTTCTTCCATTGCATCACCTGTGTTCGTAAAGGTTACTGTTGCAGTGAAGCTTTCTCCTACTTGTATATCATCAAAACCCACCACACTTGTTATCTCAAAGAAAGGCTGATCTTCTGGAGGTTCTGGATCCAGCAGCCTGTCGATAAAATAATCCAGGTCATGGAAGTTGAAGCTGGGATTAATATCACCAGCAAGATTGAATATCCCGTGTTCGGTAAAGTTTCCAAATGCAAGGACATCCTGGTTGTCTATTTCCCTCTCGATCACCCGGCCGGAGAAGACCTTGAACTCACCATTGGCGAATTCATTATTGATTCTCCAGTGATCATAGGGATCAGGCTGATCGTTGTCACCGGTATCCCACTCATCCTGGATAACTTCACCGTTTTTGCCGACCAGTACTACAAATTCTGCACCTATTACTGATACATCACCACCCAGATCCAGGTTGGGGTATCTTGCGAAGAAATAATCGTCAGCGTCACGTACATCATTACCCAGAGTCAGCCAGTAGTTCAGAGCACTTTGCAGCTCATCCGAACCGAAGCTGTAAAATGAATCTGTGGGAGTAAGAACGTCTCTGTTCAGAATATCTGCTTCTTCGGCATCTTGTTCACTGCCAGGATCCTGGAGAAGATCCCAGAGGTCAGAGAAGTCCATATATGTTGTGGAATTATGCTGTCCACCGCCATCTCTTACCCAGTCATCTATCCTCTCAACACGTCCGTCAATCGGGCTGAGCTCACGCATGGAAACAGTGGTGTAAGGCACATGGCCGTCCCTTACATTGTCATCCCCATCAAGGGTGGGATTAATAGACAAACCACGACCGTTGGCAACCTCATCACGATAATTGTCGCCTCTGAAGTCAATATTCCAGCCCAGCCATCCAAAGTTAGAATGGGACAAAATGGTGTTATAATCAAAGTGATTGTCATTCACTATCACATCAGTTCTAGAACCTCTTCCTCCGGGAGTAACTACGACGTCGTGGCCACGACCCAGGTTGACCTCGTGCTGGCCGGTTATATCAAATCCGTCGTCGCTAAAGGTATTGCCAAAGATATCCAGACTGTCGGCATTATACTGTATCCACTCCAGGAAATCATTGATGTTGTCTGCATCTAGCGCTGCACCGGGATTACCGGCAAAGTCAGGACTGGTTGCCCCGTCTCCACTACGGAAATCTGGAGCATCATTGGGATCAGTCCCGGTGATCTCTCCGTTAAACCTGGTCCCGTCCAGACCAACATTGCTTTGCGGTCCGAAGTAAGCCTGCCAGGCATCTACCAGTTGACGGGCATCAGCCTCGGTCATCACTCCAGCCAGTGCCGGAAAGTTGAGGTAGCTGTCGGGCCAACCGTCATAATTACCCTGAGGATTATAGCCTGTTACTCCGGGAGCTCCACCTACTCCGCCTGCAAAGCGAGTGCTCTCAAGGTTGGTAACCGGACCACGGACATCAACACTAAAGGTTTGATTGGAGAAATCTCCACCGGTATTCAAAATGATATCAAGTCCGCCACCATCGGCATCCTCATAATCGACCAGGGCGGCAAGGTCCGGACGGCTGTCAATGGCGTCCCTAACTGCCTGCTTGAGCTGAGCGTTGGTGGTGGTAAAATCATTCCTGTTCCAATCGATTGCTATCCACTCGGATTCCAGGCCTGCCAGGGTGACCTGGAGATGACCGCCGAAGAAAAAGTACTCAGCACCGGTGTTTTGATAAATAGTCTTTTCACCAGTATCAATATTGCAGAATTCCCTGTGGCCGTTCAAGAAGACGGCGTCATTGCCGGTTCCAGTACGAATATCTGTGATGGGGCCATCCCAAACCTGTGTCGGGGGTACGGCACTGATGACCACTGTATCGTCACCATTACCGGTCCTGATAAGCGTATTCTGGCCGTCAACGCCAGCTGCCTGACCATAATTGACATTAATAGTGTTATCACCATTATTGCCAATGATGCTCAAACTGGTGTTCTGCTGAAACAAGGCGTTGTCAAAAACATGCAGATCCAGAGTGTCATCTGTATTACCCAGCTCGTAGGTGTAATTATCAGGTGACTGAATCACTGCATAGTTGACGGTCAGGGTGCCCAGGAATTCCGAAGCATCAAAATTAACCACATCCAGCATGGAATAAGCAGGAGTATTGCTGTTGCCGATGGTCAGATCAGCAAAAGTCTCTCCGTCCACGTAGTCCGGATGGGTATAGATGTTTACAGTTTCCAGACTGTTTTCTGCTTCCTCTCTCACTCCATGGGGTGCGCCGAGCAGGTAGGCCAGAGAACTGGGCTTGGACTCATCGCCACGGACATAGACATCAAACTCTTCAAAGCCCTTGGTGTAATTGTCTCCACCGACGATCAGTCCACCGCCGTCTGAACCACGACCGACTTTTTCGAGTTCTATGTTGATCTTAAGTTCCTGCTCCTCTTCGCCTCTGCGCCCAAATGGTATCGTCTAAAACTGTCCTTTTGTGTGCCTGATCTGGATTGGTGAATGAGATATGCTGCTTTATTTTTTGGAATCGGCAAAAAATCGATTCAGGAAGATTATTTAGAAGGACAAAAAAAAAGGTCACACCATGACAGTGTGACCTTATGTGGATGGGAAAGGTTTATTGTTATTATTGTGCTGCTCTGTTTACGAGCTCACTGAATTCTTCCAGGGACTGGGTTTTATAAACCTTTCTGGTTAAGGTCCGCAGGCTATCGATTGATTCAATAGATTTGATTGTGACCTGCAAA
>PWSL01000400.1 GCA_003563255.1 Desulfonatronospira sp.
CCGTGTTCAATTCTGGTCAGTTCATCAAGAACAACTTGTGCTCCGTACAGGGTATCAAGGAGTTCAAGGGGTCTTTGCAGGTTAAGGGCCGGACTCGGCGTGGACATCCAGGCCATGAGAAGCTCCCGGTCTTCAAAGACCTCCACGCCCCTGGCGTACACCTCTGCAATACGCAGAATGCTTTCAGAAACCGCGCTGCCAAAACGTTCATCCCTGTCCAGTCTCTGCACCGATCTTAATGAAATGGGCAGGAATTTTACAAGTTTGTTTATCGAAATACCTGTAAATTCTGATAGGTGCTCAAGGGAAGCCTTGCTGAGTCCCCGTTTGCTCAGGTCTATAAGATCAAACTGGCTTTTGATGCCATGGTCCAGGACATCCTCACCGCCAAGGATGTTTTCCAGATAAGAAACATACATGGTCAAACCCTCACTGCTTAGACATTTGTCAGAATAAGTAGTGACAAATGTCAGACAAGTCAAGATATCAGGAAAGCCACAATGAAAAGGAAGCTCATATCATTTCTGGGGACCGGTTTTTACGACACGGCCAGCTTTTATCATGAGTCTGAAAGCGGGTTACTGGAATATGAAACTCCATTCATCCAGCTAGCCCTGACCCATATTTTCAAGCCTGAAGAGGTTGTTGTTTTTTTAACACCTGAGGCTGAAAAGATGAACTGGCTGGGAGAGGAGAAAAAGAAAAGCAGGCATAACGGGAAGGAATATCCGGAAACAGGCTTGAAGGGCCTCTCGCAAAAGCTTTTTCCTGAAGTGTCCTTTGTGCCTGTTTTCATTCCTGGGGAACAGGGAGAAAAGGAAACATGGGAAATTTTTGAAAAATTCCATTCCCAGCTACAGCCCGGAGACAGTGTGCTTTTTGATATTACGCATTCCTTCAGATCAATTCCAGTCATTGGTCTGGCCTGTCTTCAATACGCCGGCTCATTCAAAGACATTCGGCTACAAGGGATCTATTACGGCAATTGGGAAGCCAGGACAGAAAAGGAACCTGAAAAGGCTCCCCTGGCACCCATTGAGGACGTGACTTCCTTTGTGGGTCTGATGGATTGGAGCCATGCTGTCAGGGAGTTTCAAAACCACGGCCAGGTGGTAGCACTTCTTGAACTTCTCGAAGCCGAAATCCTGCCGCGAAAAAAGCAGTCCCAAGGCAAAGATGAAGAGACCCGGCTGCTGAGCAGGCTTGGAGGGATTCTGCGTGATACCCGGTCCAACATAGCCACCTGCAGGGGTCGTGATATTTATACCAGGGAGCCATGTCAGGAAGCCGCAGATATTGTCAGGAAGCTTCAGGGATCTCCCAGTACCGTCCCAGCCTTTTATCCTTTGCTGGAACTGGTTCTGGCCAAACTTGAGCAGCTGCGAGGCCCTGAAATGAACGTCAGCGATGAAGTTCGTAAGGGGTTTGGCGCAGTAGGCTGGTGCCTGGAACACGGTCTGGTGCAGCAGGCCTATACACTGCTTCAGGAAAACATGAAGACCTGGCTGTGTCAGAGGTTCGGCCTTGATTATACGCTAAGAAGTGAGCGTGACTTGGTGGGTCAGGCCATGACATTGAGCAGAACCCCTGAAAACGAGTGGCGTGGTGAGGCAGGTAAAAGACCTGACAAGGTTAAACAGATCCAGAAACAGGTGAATCAGGAAATTGTCAAGCTTTATGACGAACTGAACCAGAAAAGAAACGACCTGAACCACGCAGGCATGGTTGATTGTGTTGCAGCCAGAAATCTGGAATCAAAAATCAGGCATCTTCATGAACAATTGATTTCTAATATCGGGTCAACCCAAGAATAAAGCCATTAATCATAATATATCAATATTGTCGCAGGCCAGAATTGTTTTGCTTAAGAAAAAAGAACAATTGCCTCTTCTGTTCCGGCTAGATGAGCCTACTACTACCTGTTTTTGGGGCTGGATGACCTGATACGCAAGTTCCATGGCAGGGTCAAAAAAACAGGTCACTTTTTGCGCCAAGGTCGGGGCATGCTGCAAAAACGTCTTGGGATGTGGCGGAGAATTTTTTGAAAATAATTGTTTTGGAGCCGTATATTGGTTCTGCAGCTTTAAGGTGAACATCCGGTCCCGACGAACCGATCTTGGGTTTTTGTCCAATTATATCCAATTTTATTAGCAGCAGGATGAGCATGTCGTTTTTTTCGAAAATAATAATGTTTAAGATCAGACCGCATGAGGTGAAAGATGATTTTAACCCGGTTTAATAACATTGAGAAACTTAAATTCACAGTTGAGTTTCTTTCCCCGACATTTCTAGGGGGTGCAGATCAAAATGCCGAGTTACGTTCAGCACCGTTTAAAAATCTGCTTCGGCAATGGTGGCGTATAGCACTTGGAGATTTGGAAACGCATGATCTTCGTAAGCAAGAAGGACGATTATTTGGGTCAGTATCAGGGAATGACTCTGCTGAAGCCAGCAAGGTAAGACTATCTCTTCTTCCCAATAACAATTTCAAAATCAGCGAAAGCATGTCATCAATTGGCACATTAAAACATCCCGAAGTAAAAAACCGCCAAGGCAGATTGATCCCGCTTGAGCGTCTTCTCTACTTGGGTTACGGACCAATCTACATGAAACCTAAAGAAGGTGGAGGGCCAAAACTAGGTTTTCGTCGATTCATAACACCGGGGTCAAATGCTAGTCTACGTATTTATTGTCCTAAACAGAACCACGATGAAATCCTGCAAGCCATGTCTCTAATTCATCATTTCGGGACCATCGGTGGAAGAAGCCGTAACGGTTTTGGATCGATAGCCCTGTCTTGCAGACATCTGCTTTCATTTGAGAGTGTTGTGGCAAAAGCTAAGGGATTTGATCTAGTTATGGGGTTCAGCGAAAAAAAGTACCCAAGTGCACTTAGCAAAGATTCTAAAGGGCTTTTGTGCTGGGAGTACTCTCAAAACGATATGACATGGGAAAACGTGTTTAAGATCTTTTCGGAGATATACATGCTGGTTAGAACCTCTTTTCCATTTAAACAGCGTAACACATTGGAGCCGCGGCATATTCTTGGATATCCGGCCGGGCGTAACCACCATGTTCACGAGTGGGGCGGAGCAACCGGCCGCAGGCCTTCTCAGCTTCGGCTAATGGTCAAACGCAATGATCAGGGGCAGGTGATTGGACGGATTCTGCATCTGCCTCACCCTATGCACCGTTGGAATACGAAAATCGCCAAGGAAGCTGAGCTTTGGAAAAAAGTACATGCGTTTCTGGACGCACGCAATGAACTCCAACGTTGTGGAGGTGGGCAATGAGCCGAGGCGACTATTGGCAGCA
>PWSL01000461.1 GCA_003563255.1 Desulfonatronospira sp.
AGGGATTGAGGGATTGAGGAATTGAGGGATTGAGGGATTGAGGATTGTCATTTCTTCCCCATGCGCCATGCCCTATGCCCTATGCCCCATGCTCTATGCGCCATGCGCCATGCCCTATGCCCTATGCCCTATGCCCCATGCCCCTACCCCAGTATCCGGTAATGTACAGCCGGGGCAATAGTAAATTCAAACCTGTCGATTTCTCCCAGGGCCCTGTGCACAGCCTCGGCCTGGGCCTTGTGAGTCAAAAATACTATAGGCACTCCGCGACCCTGGGGATGGGACTCTTTCTGGACAACCTGGGCAATACTTATATTGTGCTCGCTCATGACCCCCGCCACAGCCGCCAGCACCCCGGGCTTGTCCTGGGCGGTAAAGCGGAAATAATGCCTGCTTATGGCCAGTTCCGGCCTGATGACCTCAGCCCTGGGCAGCACCTTTTCCAGAAAGCCGGTGTTGTTGGGAACGGCATTGTCCCGGGCCAGGGCCAGGATGTCGGCAAGCACCGCGCTGCCGGTGGGCAGATCCCCGGCCCCCTGGCCGTACAACATAACCTGCCCCACAGCATTGCCGTCTATCAGCACGGAATTGTAGGGGCCTTCCACTTTGGCCAGGATATGGTCATTGGGCAAGAGGGCCGGAAAAACCCCGGCCTGCAGGTGCCCGGATTTTTCGCGCACCTGCGCGATGAGCTTCAGTGTGTATCCAAATTCTGCAGCCATGGTGATATCCATGGAGCTGGCCCCTGAGATGCCCTGCACCGGCAGGATGCTCAAGGGGTAGTCCACGCCGTAGGCCAGGCGGATGAGCAGTACCAGCTTATGCGCTGCGTCCAGCCCGTCGATGTCCAGAGTGGGATCAGCTTCGGCATATCCCAGGTCCTTGGCCGCCTGCAGGGCGTTTTCAAAATCCTGCCCCTTTCTGGTCATCTCGCTCAGAATAAAGTTGGCGGTACCGTTTAATATGCCTGTCAGCGACCTGATGCGGTCCCCTGACAGGCTCTCTCTAAGGGTCTGCACTATGGGTATGCCTCCAGCCACGCTGGCCTCGTAATAAAGACCCACCCCCTGTTCCTGGGCCAGCGAGAAAAGCTCGTTGCCCTTCTCAGCCAGTAGAGCCTTGTTAGCGGTCACCACATGCTTTTTTTCCTTGAGGGCCCTGGTGATGACTGTATGGGCGGTTTCCAGCCCCCCCATGAGTTCCACGACCATGTCCACCTGCGGGTCAAACACCAGTTCTTCCAGATTGGTGACCACTTTTGTCTCCGGCCCCGGAATTACGGCACGCTTCTTATTGGGATCGCGAACCAGAATCTTTTGAATTCTCAGCTCTTTGCCCAGTCTTCTCTTTATCCAGTCGCTGTTCTCCTGGATAATCCTGGCCAGCCCGGTACCCACGGTACCAAATCCCGCCAGCCCCAGGTTGATAACTTTTTTCTGCACGGAAGTCCTCCCGACGCTGATGCTAAATTTTAACCCAGTACCTTTTTTATTCCCCGTAGAGCCTGGTTTATACGGTGCCGGTTTTCCACCAAAGCAAAACGCACATGGTCGTCCCCGTAATGCCCGAACCCCAGCCCAGGTGAGACTGCAATCCTGCCTTCCTGCAAAAGCAGCTTGGAAAATTCCACCGAGCCCATCTTACGAAATTCTTCGGGAATCTTGGCCCATACAAACATGGTGGCCCTGGGCTTTTCCACGCTCCAGCCGATGCGGTTCAGGCCCTCCACCAGAGCGTCCCGGCGGTCCCTGTATATATCGACGATTTCCTGAACACAGTCCTGGGGACCGTTTAAGGCAATAATTGATGCAATCTGAATGGGCTGAAAAATTCCGTAATCCAGATAACTCTTGATGCGGGTCAGGGCATGCACCATGGCCTTGTTGCCGCAGCAGAATCCCATGCGCCAGCCCGGCATGGAATAGCTCTTGGACATGGAAAAGAACTCCACGCCGACATCCCTGGCCCCTGGAATTTCCAGCATGCTGGAAGGACGGTAGCCGTCAAAGCACAGGTCGGCATAGGCCAGGTCGTGGATTACCCAGATATTATGCTCTTTGGCGAAGTCCACGATTTTCTGGAAAAAATCGGGTTCCACCACAGCGGTGGTGGGGTTATGGGGATAACAAATGATCAAAAGTTTGGGCAAGGGCCAGGTCTGCCGGGTTGCGGTGAGCAGGTCTTCAAAAAAATCCCGGTCCAGGCCGATGGGCACCCTGCGTACATCCGCACCGGCAATGATGGCGGAATAAGGATGGATGGGGTAGGTGGGATCCTGGGAAAAAACAACATCCCCGGGGCTGAGCATGGCCAGGGCCAGATGTGACAGGCCTTCCTTAGCGCCCATAGTGGCGATGGCTTCGGTCTCCGGATCCAGGTCCACATTGTAGCGTCTTTTATACCAGTCGCATATGGCCTTGCGCAGGTTGGGAATACCCTTGGAGGCGGAATACCTGTGATTAACCCCTTTACTGGCCGCTTCCACCAGCTTGTCCACTATATGCTGAGGCGTAGCCAGATCCGGGTTGCCCATGCCCAGGTCTACAATATCCTCGCCCTTGCGGCGAAGCTGCATCTTAAGGTCGTTGACAATGGCGAAAACATAAGGGGGAAGCCTGTTAATGCGAGCAAATTCAGCCATGCAAAACTCCTGCAAACGTACGTGGTTACAAAATGAATGGTCACAAGAAACAACAGCAGTCTCAGGCACAATACAAGTATGTTAAATGGTGCCCAGGACAAATGTCAAATAATTAGGTTGACGTCTGCACCTGCTTTGATTAAATTATCTTGATCACGCAATAGATCCGGCAGTGATATATTCAGATCAAGCAAAGGAGAGGTGGCCGAGTCGGCTGAAGGCGCTCGCCTGCTAAGCGAGTAAGGGGGCATAAACCTCCTTCGAGGGTTCAAATCCCTCCCTCTCCGCCACACACCTGCATCTTGGAAGGATAGTACATTGGGCAATAAAGGTGGATTTGGATAGATTATGTGCTGCCCTGTCTGCTACTCCCCTCCAAAAAGTCAGCCATTTAAGTAGAAACTATAATAGTTTCAGTCTGGCTTCCGGTCGTACCCAGGTGATTGTCATCCAGCAACCTTAGTGACTTACTCCTGAAACTCTGTCACAAAAAACAATAACCACGCGAAGCGCGTGGCAGGCCTTGGACAGGATTAACCACGCCAAAGACGCGTGGCAGGCATAGATTGATTACCTTTTGGCCTGGCTTCCGCCTGTCACGCCTGTGGCGTGATTTAATTGCTCGCAGAGCAAGCCCGAAGGGCATTAAACTGGGAGCCAGGACAAAAA
>PWSL01000249.1 GCA_003563255.1 Desulfonatronospira sp.
AAAGGCAACCAGTTTTGCTAATGAGAGATTTCAGTAACCAAAAAAATATTGTCGCGGGGACTGTCCCAAGTGTGGGATACGAGCACTTCTTTATCTTGGGTTGCGGGCATAGCCCGCGTTATGTGTTGAACAGATACACATATACAAACTGAGGAGGTTTACCATGGAAGGTTGTAATCAACTGATGATAGACGGAAAGACCTGCTGGTACGTGGAGTTTCCCACCCCAAAAACCAGGCTGCTGGCGGTCAGGGGGGAAAAGGGTATTCTTGGGTGCGGTTATTTCAACATGGCTGTGGCTGAAAAGATTGATGAAGCCCTGGCGATTGTACGCGGAGTACAAAGTGTTGAAGACATGCTGGAAGCGGAGGTCAAAAAAGTAAGCCCCGCCGCCCAGGTCCTGGGGGTCCATGCTGGGATGACCGGGCGCGAGGCTATGCAGCTCATGGCCTGATGGTGCCCGGTCCCGGGGCATGACTATTCTGCGGATTTTACCCACAAAGGTTTGGGCACTATGGCTGCAAATCGTGTTTCGGCGTGTTGCATAATGTCCCTGACTATGCCTGCCTCTTCCATCTGCAGGCTTTTTTCCAGCTCATGAATGTAAGGCTCTAGAAGTCGGTGGACATCCCTGATGCCCTGGTCTGAGATGGGTGTAACGATCACGTTGGCTCCTTTTGCCAGACGGCGTCTGATATTGTCCCGCCCGAAGTCGTATTCCGGATAAAGGCATTGATAAACCACTCCCCCGGTCATGCCGGAACAGATCCAGGGTCCGGGATCCCCGAGGACCACCACCCTTCCTCCGGTCATGTACTCGAAAGCAAAGCCCTTGAGGTGGGCGTTGACGGCCAGGTTGCCGCCTTCATCATTGACAGGGGAGGTAATGCGTCCTCCAAAAACCACGTCCGCACCTGAAAGGCGCACACAGGCCCTGGAGTCGGCCATATTCTGGATCATAAGCAGTCCGCCGATAGCTCCGTAAGCAAAGCTTTTGCCGGTGGAACCGTCAATATGGCGGCCCAGAAAGTTGCTCCCCTTGAGCACTCCAAGGCGTCCTCCAAAACATCCCTTGGCGGCCCCGTCCTGGGATCCTCCGAGTACCACCACTTCCAGGCCTGACCTGCCAAAGGCACAGAGACCATTTCCCGGGACGGAATTTTCCAGCCTGAGAGAGGCCAGCAGGTCTTCCTGTTCAGGAAAGCTCCGCTGTATAGCTCCTGCCAGGTAGGTGCCTACAGCCCGGTCGGAACTGCTTACATTATCCTCGGCAAAGTTCACCCGGTTTTCACCTGTAGAAAAATGTTCCATTGCCAGGTCGGAAATCAGCCTGGTCAGGTAGTTTAAAGGTTTTCTTACTACTCTGCCATGCTCTGCTGTTTCAGGCACTGGTGGTTTGTCTATGCTCAAAAGCAGATCCGAAAGATCGACCTTGTCCTGTCCATGGTTTTGTGTCAGCAGGTCAGTTCGGCCTGCAAGGTTCTGAAGACTGCTTTGTCCCATTCGAGCAAGCCGCATCCGCATTTCGTCTCCCAGAGCCCTGAGAAGTCTGGTCAGATTATCGGCCTCTACCTCTGAGGTTCTGGGCCAGAAATTTTTGAGACCCTTTTCCTGCGCTTCTTCCCTGGTACGAAGCTGTGTGGAGATACCCATGGGGCAGCGGTCCAGGTGGCATCGTCGACAGCTGATACATCCTATACCCATCAAGGCCAGGGTGCCAAGACCGACACGGTTTGCACCTAAAAGAATCAGCTTCAGGATTTCGTTGCCGTTTCGGACGCCCCCATCGCACCATATTTCCACCTGATCCCTGAGATCCGATTCCACCATGGCCTGGTGGGCCAGGCTGACACCAATTTCCACCGGCAGACCAACGTATTTTTTGGCGTGCTCCCTGGCCGCCCCGGTTCCTCCTTCGTAACCGCTCAAATTGATTATGTCGGCCCCGGCCTTGGCTATACCTACAGCAATGGTGCCTACTCCGCTGGTGATGGGTATCTTAACAGATACCCTGGCCAGGGGGTGAGCAGTTTTAAGTTCCGTAATCGTCTGGGCCAGATCTTCTATGGAGTAGATATCATGCTGGTTGGACGGAGATATAAGGGTTATGCCGGGCTTGCATTTCCTGGCTTCTGCAACCATGGCGGAAACCTTGGTTCCGGGAAGGTGTCCGCCTTCCCCTGGCTTGGCTCCCTGGCCGATCTTGATTTCCAGAAAATCGGTGGAGTTTAAAAGTCCCATAAAAACCCCGAAACGCCCGGAAGCGATCTGCTGTCCACGGTTGTGCCGAAATGCGCCCAGCATATCAGGAATTTCACCTCCTTCGCCGTTCATACAGATGATATTGGCCTTTCTGGCGGCCAACGCGTAGGAGCGGAAAGAATTTTCGCCCTGGGATCCGAAGGACATGGCCGCTATAACCAGGGGAAGGTCATGTCCGTCAATGGAAAGATCTATCTGGTCATGTGTGAGCTGCTCTTCACAGGGAGCTTCCTTGAGACTCAGCAGGTGGCGGATTCCTGAAGGCATGTGTTTGTCTATCTCTTCCAGGGAAACCGCCATCTCAGCATATCCTGTTCTGCCCTGAGCCACCTTGCGCAGGATGCGTCCTACTTTTTGATTTCTTGAAGGCTCTGAGTAAAGATCTTTTCCAACATGGTTCAGGGCGCGTTCCAGACGCAGGCGACCCTGGTGTTCCAGAAAATCCAGCCCTATTCCTGAGGTATTGGAATTGCAGAAGCTCGGCACCTGCATCTGAGCGGCAAGGTCCCGGCCTATCCCCACCGCGGAAAAGATCCGGCCATAACCGCAGAGTTCATGAATCCCCATGGTAGACATGATTTTTTCCATGCCGGCCTGCAATACCTGCATGGTATTGTGCACCGCCTGCTCTGAAGGTATCCTCTGGGCGCAAATTTCAGAAGAAATACGCCACAGCAGATACGGATTCACAGCGTCAGCCCCGAGTCCGATAAGAAACATAATATCATGCAGGTTGCGTACTGCAGCAGAACGTATCACCACTGAGGCCTTGCGACGCAGTCCGGCCCGGACAAGTTTTTCCACCACCCATGCAGTGGCCAGGCCGGGATCCAGAAAGACCCGGTCCTGTTGAAAGGAATTTGAATCATCCAGCAAAAGAAGCATACAACCGGATTCGGTTTTCTGCAGGGCCTGAGCCGCAAGAGATTCCAGGGCCTGCCTGATGCCGCTGCCTGGAACATAAGTAGCGTCAAGAACCGCCAGCCGGCCCGGATCATGTCCCTGTCCGGTAAAAAAAGCGATGACCTCTTCCAGCAATGCAGTATTGAATATTCTGGCCAGTCCCTGTTCCCGTTCCAGGCTGAGCCTGCCTTCCAGCCCCCTTCCTCCCAGCAGTAACGGGGTGGCGAGTTCAAGCCCCAGGGCATGGCCGGCAGATTGGGACTCCATGTCAGGCCTTAAACCCAGAATGACACGAGTGGAAAAATGTTCCGCCTCCCTCTGGCGGTCTATAGCCGGATTGGTCACCACTGCTACGTTTTCCTTGAAGTAATCAGCCAGGTTGGGAAAGGCATCCGGCATCAGGCACGCCAGGGGACCGGTGTAACCCATGGAACCTATGGCTTCCCTGCCTTCTAATGCTACACGTTTTCGGATATTCATATCGTATTTCTGCCAGCCGAATGCAGCCAGCACGCCTGTTTGATCCAGTTTTGGAGGTTCGGTCATGAATGTTTGCCCCTGGGCAAGAATACTGGTGTCTCTTAAAAAAGCGGATGCGATTCCCATACCCCGGTCTCTTCCACCTGCCAGTGAGTATAGAAAGGCAAGTTTTCCATCGCTGCCGGTTCTTCCCTGCATAATTTTCAATAACTGGTCCTGGTAAGCGTTGTAATCCAACACCTGAGCCCTGGTTTCTCTCCCGGTGCGAACGGCGATCTTTTCCCCGGGTGCAAGAGGCCTGGGGTCGCGGATATTGTATTTCAGGTCCACTACGCCTTTTTCAGAAGACAGGAAATAGTGGGTTTCACTTTCTCCGAACCACAAGGGACGAAGCCCCAACGCATCCACACTGCCAAGGCAAAGGTCGCCGTACCTGCACATAATGGCTGCCGGTCCCTGAGCGGAACAGGGGAAAAACCAGCGATAAAGGGAATAGAGTTTTTGAAGATTTTCAGGGTAGTCTTCCACAAGACTGTGGACAGGGGGAAAAACCATTTCCAGGGCTTCCATGATGTCCAGTCCATGCTGATGCACCAGCCCTTCCAGAATTCTGTTCAGGTTCTGGGAATCGCTTCCGTCCATTACGGGCCTGATACCCAGCATCCTGGCCGTGGATTCCAATCTTTCAATGGTGTTTATCTCGCCGTTGTGACCCAGCAGGGAAAAGGGCTGAGACCGGAGAACAGTGGGCAGGGTATTGGTGGAATACCGGCTATGCCCAAGGGTCACTACCGAGGTCATATCCGGGTCGCGAAGTTCAGGATATACTTTTGGCAGCATATCCGGGACTCCCTGGAGCTTGTATATGGCGCTGTCCAGGCTCAGGGAAGCTGTTTCCAGCCGGGGCAATTCTTTCTCCAGGCGCATCTGTGACGAAAAAAGCCTTCTGGCTGCTGCAGGGCGGGATGCATCGGGGGCGATGCCTGCAAGCTGCCAGAAAAGGGGGGCTTCAACCGATGCCCTGGGACCAAGTTCCTGGTTGCGGGTGTTGCCCTGGATTTCCGTCAGGATGTTCAGACCCTCCTTTTGAAGAATGTTGCGGGTCAGTGCCTGGATATCGGCCCACTGGTCTTGCAGGTCCAAAGGGATCAGAAAGTGTCCGGCAAAGAAGCCTCTGCTTTCAGCCAGGTATGGGTTCAGGCCGGAACTGGACAACCGCTTCATCCATATTGTCCGGGGCAGGTCCGTGGAGAGTCCGCACCCATCTCCTTCTCCGTTTATATCTCCTGAGCGGTGGCCCATTTTGCGCAGAGCGTCGATGGTCTGAACGATGTTGGCATGAGTGGGCCTTCCCTGCTTGTCAACATGAGCTATGACAGCACATGCATCTTTTTCCTGGATTTTTGACCTTGAAAGCATGGTAATACCTTGATCTTTTAAATTTTTGAGAGGTGGGCATTACAGATGCGACTTTTTGCAGTTGCATCATTACAGGCAGAGGATAAAATATTGTTGAAGTCAGAAAAGCCCTGACACGAATACTTATAAAAAGCGATCTCTTTTGGCAATATTTTCAGTTCAGGATTTGAATTAACGTATCTGTTTAGCGCTTTTCAGGAAAGCAGGGGACAGGCACTCCGGGACCCACTTGAGCATCATTTTGTGCTTAAAATATCTCATTTTCTGGGACAATCACGCCTCAGGCGTGACGGAAGAGCCAGTCCCCATGCCACATGCAAAGCGCTAAACAGATACGAATTAACAAAATCGGCAACAATTTTTTTGCTGCAGAAAAAAACAAAATCCGGTAGTTGCTGTGCAGCGCTTTGCATGTCGCATGGGGGGACTGTTTCTCCCCGCTCTGGTGATTTCCTCAGGTCCTGTCACAACAACAAGCACCACGCAAAGCGCGTGGCAGGGAGCGTGGCAGGCCTTAGTTGTCAACCGTCTAATCAAAAAGGAGAAAGAAAATGCAGGATGTGAATTTTCGGGAAAGTTGGGCCACCAGGATGGGGTTTGTGCTGGCAGCCTCGGGTTCGGCAGTGGGACTGGGCAACATCTGGCGTTTTCCCTACATGACCGGGGAACACGGCGGAGCGGCTTTTCTATTGATTTATCTGGCTGCCATCATTCTCATAGGTTATCCGGTCATGGTCAATGAGATCATATTAGGACGCAAGACCAACAAGAATCCCGTAGGGGCATTCAAGGCCCTGGCCCCGAATACTCCGTGGTGGCTGGTGGGTGCTTTAGGGGTGTTTACTGGCTTTGTAATCCTTTCATACTATTCTGTAGTGGCCGGATGGTCACTGGCGTACATCTACAAGGTTGTTATCTCCGCTACAGCAGCGGAAATAGACCATGCAGATGTGTTTATCGGGCATATTACCAGTGTCTGGGAGCCCATCATATGGCAGGCGATCTTCATGATCCTGACCATAGGCATTATTGCAGCAGGTGTTGTGCGGGGTATCCAGAGGTGGGTGATCATTCTAATGCCGGCAATCCTGGTGATCCTGGTGATCCTGATCATCAGGGCTGTTACCCTGCCGGGAGCCGGGGAGGGTCTGGCCTATTACCTGCAGCCCAATTTCGGAGATGTCAGTTCCAGGACTTTTCTAGGAGCCATTTCCCAGGCCTTTTTCACTCTGAGTCTGGGTATGGGGGCCATAATCACCTATGGCAGCTACTTGCGGGCAAAAGACGAGATACCAGGCAACGCAGCTTCGGTGGTCGGCATTGATACCGGAATAGCAATCCTGGCCGGTTTTGCCATTTTCCCGGCGGTTTTCGCCCTTGGCTTTGCCCCGGACGGCGGACCCGGCCTGGTCTTTATCACCCTGCCGGCGGTTTTTGCCGAAATGCCCCTGGGAGTGCTTTTCGGCGTGCTTTTTTTCATACTGCTCAGTATTGCCGCTTTGACCTCGGCCATATCCCTGCTGGAGGTGGTCACTGCCTGGCTTATTGATGAAAAAGGCTGGAGCCGCGGCAGTGCCGCCGTTGCCATGGGGATCATAATATTTATCGTGGGTCTGCCGACAACCCTTGGCTACAGTGTGCTGAGCGGTGTGACCTTTCCCGGTCTGGGTATGGATCTGCTTGATACCTATGACTGGTTTGCCAACAGCATATTTCTGCCTCTGGGAGGTCTTTTAACCGCAATATTTGTAGGATACATCTGGGGAGCCAAGAAAGCCGTCCAGGAAGGCAACAAAAACGCCGGGTTTATCTCCCTGGGCAACTGGTGGGTGGTGCTTATCCGCTACGTGGTGCCGGTATTGATCCTGGTCATAATGATCATGGGTATTTACGACACCTTTTTCGGAGATTAAGGTAAACATGTAATCATTCAGGGGGGGTAGTAACGTCCAGGGGGACAGTCCCCTGGCCTTGTGCCATTAGTCACCTCCGAGTACCCCCTGAGTGGTTACGTAAACATGATTTGTCCCGGGCTCTTGCCAGAAGAGCCCGGGGCCGTTTGTATGGATTTTAACCATGATTAAGCTCTTCATATTCAATGCTGCTAACAAGGACATGATTAATGCCCGATAAGAAACCACATTCTTCTCTAGAACCGGAGATTATTATTGATCAGGTTTTAAATGTCAGTTCCAGCCAGTTTGAGGGCTGGCCGGAGTCTGTAAAAAGGCTGGCACTGGAACTGGCATCTGAACTTTTCATCATCAGGTACAACCCTTTCATCAACCCTCAACTGGTACAGCAAAGTGTGTTTTCCAGGCTTGACAATGAACGTGGAGGCATAGCCCCAAAATTCCTGAGCAGTATCACCCAGGCCCTGGAAAAATACTGGCATGACTATCTGGAGGACCAGAGATTCAAAGAGAAAGTCAGGAAAAAAATCAGCAGATATCTCTCCACTGATAATGTATCCACCAACCCGGCCACTTTGCTGGAATGCTCCACTGACGCCACAGACCTCCGCCTGGATATGCCCATGATGGTGGTATTCCCGGAAGACACGGCCCAGGTCCAGGCAGTGGTGCGCCTGGCTAATGAAATGCAGTTCGGCCTGGTTCCCAGGGGTGGGGCAACGGGTCTCACCGGGGGAGCTATACCCTGTTCCAGGCGGACAGTAGTAATTAATACCGGACGGCTAAAAAAGATCATGGACATAGACCCTGAATCCATGGTGCTGACAGCCCAGTCCGGGGGGGTTACCCTGGATGCCATCAGGGCGGTAGACCGCAAGGGGCTTTTGTTTACGGTCGATCCAGCTTCCAAGGCAGCTTCTTCCCTGGGGGGGAATGTTTCCGAAAACGCGGGTGGACCTTTTGCTTTCGAGTACGGAACCACACTGGACAATGTGTTGAGCTACAAGATGGTTACCCCCACAGGAGATCTTATTCAGGTTAAAAGAATCAACCATCCCAGGCACAAGATTCTGCCCCATGAAACTGTTGTATTCGAGATCAAGGATGAGCAGGGCAGGGTCAAGAACACTGTCAGACTCAAAGGAGATGAAATCAGGACTCCTGGACTTGGCAAGGACGTTACCAACAAGTTTCTGGGCGGCTTGCCGGGAATCCAGAAAGAGGGCGTAGACGGTCTGATAACGGAGGTCAGTTTCACCCTTTACCCGCAACTGGCTCATTACCGGGTACTGTGCCTGGAATTTTTCGGGCATACCATGCATAATGCAATGCAGGTGATACAAGAGATAGTTGCCCTGCGAGACGGGATCCGCAAAAGCGGGGACAAAGTCAAGATTTCAGCTCTGGAAGAGTTCGGCACCAAGTATGTGCAGGCCATCGAATACCAGAAGAAATCCTCCACCTATGAGGGTGAGCCCATGTCAGTTCTTATTTTGCAGCTCGACTCTGATGACCTTGATGCCCTGCAGGAGGTGGTGGAAAAGATCGTGCAGCTGGTCTCGCCTTACGACCAGGTGGACGTGTTTGTGGCCGATGATGACAAAGAGGCCGAAAAATTCTGGGAGGACAGGCATCGCCTTTCCGCCATTACCAAACATACCAGCGGATTTAAAATAAACGAGGACGTGGTCATACCCCTGGAGGTTATTCCGGAATTTGCGGATTTCATTGAAAACCTGAATCTGTACTACCTGGCCCTGGCCTACCGCAAGGCCTTGAACAGGGTTCTGGACCTGCCCGGTGTCAGCATTGACGATGAATATATCCTGATGGAACTGCAGGTTATCGCCCAAATACTGAAGCAGCAGGTGACCAAGGATGCTCTGCCGGAGCAGATTTACGAACTGCAGATAGTGTTTTTCTTTCAGGATCTCAAGGGGCGTTATCCCGCCCACAGGGACAGGCTGGATGAGATTTTGAAAAACCTTCAGAGCAGCAGAGTCATCATAGCCAATCACATGCATGCCGGTGACGGCAACTGCCATGTCAATCTTCCGGTGAATTCCAATGACCCTGAAATGATGCGCCTGGCAGAGGCGGCGGCAGCCAGGGTCTTTGAAGAGGTCCTGCGCCTCAACGGACAGGTGTCAGGGGAACACGGCATAGGTCTGACCAAGATCAAGTATCTTTCCAGCGACAAAATCGAAGCCCTGAAAGCCTACAAGGCAGAGGTGGACCCCGGAAATATATTCAACCCTCAGAAACTGGTGCAGAGGAAGATGGTTTCGGTGCCCTACACCTTTTCGTTCAACCAGTTGATCGAGGATCTGCGCCGGGCCGGACTGGATGAAAGCGATCTATTTATTGATCTCTTAAAAAGCATCCAGAATTGCTCGCACTGCGGCAAATGCAAGCAGGCCTGTCCCATGTTCATCCCTCGGAAAGGCAAGCTTTACCACCCCAGGAACAAAAACATTTCCCTGGCCGGACTCATCGAGGCCCTGTATTATACCATGCTGGTGCAGGGCGATCCTGACCAGCAGGTGCTCAATGAACTGCGCACCATTGTGGAACACTGTACAGCATGCGGGCGCTGTACCAGTATCTGTCCGGTGAAGATAAAGGCCGGCAAGGTGTCTTTGGAGGCCAGAAACTACCTCAAGGCCAGAAATGTTTCCGGACATGCAATAAAGGACCGCCTCCTGGATTATGTCTCACAGGATCCGGTAAAGCAGATTCCCAGGATGGCCAAGGCGGCGGTTTTAGGGCAGAAGTTTCAAAACGCCCTGGTGGGAATTATACCGGCCTTCTGGCGGAAAAAGGCAACCAGTCCCGTATTTCAGACCAGAACTCCGGCCATGGAGTACCGCAACCTCTCGGAGGTTCTAAATCTTCATGAACAGAACCTGTTTGTATCCGGAAATAACAGCGACTCCAGAGCGCTTTTGTATTTTCCAGGATGCGGGGCAGGCATATTCTATCCCTCCATAGGGCTTGCCGGACTGGCTCTGTTGCTTGAAACCGGAAGAAATGTCGTCCTGCCCCGGAACCATATGTGCTGCGGCTACCCCCTGCTGGCTGCCGGAGATGAAGATGGAATGCGCAGGATGGAGAAAGAAAACACTCAAGCGCTGAACCGTCTCATCGCAGATTTTCAGTGGCAGGGCCTGAACTTTTCACACATACTGACATCCTGTGGCACATGCCGTGAGGGAATACAGGGATACCGCCTCAAGGGCTACGGGAAGGTGCTGCAGCACCAGGACGTGGTACAGTATCTGCTAGAGAATCTGCAGATACCTCAACAGGCGGATTCCAGACAGGTTCTTTACCATCATTCCTGTCATGTTGAATGGGAAGATATAAATCCTTTAAAGGCCGGGGGAATTTATGCCCGGAAATTCCGGGAAGCCCTGAACCTGCAGGTGGAAATGAGCACCGGCTGCTGCGGAGAGAGCGGCCTGGGGGCCATGAGTTCTCCCAGGGTCTTCAACCCGGTTCGGCAGGAAAAAATCCAGAATCTGGGAGAGCAGCTGCCGGGTTTCGGCCCGGATATCCCCTTGCTGGTTGGATGCCCTTCGTGTAAAATCGGAATAGGAAGGTGCATGGAAATGCTGAAAGACAAGCGCCCGGTGATGCACACCGCCGAGTATACGGCGGAAAGGCTGCTTGGTGAAAAATGGAGGAAGGATCTGCTGCAGAGAATTAAAAATGCTGAGCAGGACAGAAATATGATCCTGATTAAAGCTGGATAGTCTGAAGTATGAAATGTCTTGGGATTGACTTTGGACTAAAAAGAGTGGGGCTGGCTGTAAGCGACCCCCAGGGGAAGATGGCCTTCCCCCTGAAAACCATTCACCGCGGCACACGGGAAGATCTTTTTAATGAGATTATTGAGATAATTAACAGTCTTGGAATAGAGGCCATTGTACTGGGGCTTCCCCTGGGTCCGGAGGGTCAGGAAAGCCTGAGCTGCAGACAGATCCAGAACTTCCGGATAAGCCTTGAAAGAAGGACTGCAGTACCGGTACATATCATTAACGAAGCCTGCACCTCCCATGAGGCAGAACTTATCCTCAAAGGGCGGGGTGTCAGGGGTAAGAATCTCAAGGACCAGCTTGACCAGGCGGCAGCCGTCCTGATCCTGGATTCTTTTCTTGCAGGCAGGCAGTCGGCGGGGGAGGGATAAAATGAGTATAAAAAAAGTGCTTGGGGGACTTTTTGCTTTGGCCTTACCAGTGATTGTGCTGGGAGGGATCTACCTGCATCATCTGGTGCATTCTCCTCAGAGTCAGGAAAGCCGCATGGAGATAGTCCGCATAAGCCCGGGCCAGAGTTTTAAAAGTATTGCTTATCAACTTGAATCCCAGGGCCTTATTAAAAGCGGGACATTAATGTATTACTGGGGCTGGATCCAGGACAAGGCCACCAGGGTTCAGGCAGGGCATTTCCAGGTGGATACCAGCTGGTCCATACACCAGATGCTGGAGCACCTGAGTACGGGCAGGGAGAAGCTGAAGCGCCTGCAGATCCCCGAGGGGGCACCCTGGTGGGATATTGCCAGGCTCCTGGATAAAAAAGAACTTGCGTCTTTTGAAGAGTTCGAAGCGGTGATCCATGACAGAGAATTCCTGGACCGGATGAATATTCATGCCTCCAACGCTGAAGGTTTTCTGTATCCAGAGACATATTATATTTCGCCCAGCAGAGACCTGGGGGCTGAGAAGCTGGCCCGGATAATGATCAACCAGTTCTGGAGTTCCACCCGGGACCTGTGGGGAGATATGCCTTTTGAGGAAATTTATGAGCTGGTCAACCTGGCTTCTCTAATTGAAAAGGAAACGGGTAGTGCAGAAGAGCGGCCAAGGATTGCAGGGGTTTTTCAAAATCGTCTGGCAGGCAACATGCTTCTGCAATGCGATCCCACCATTATTTACGGGCTGGGGGAAGAATTTGAAGGCAGGCTCAGACGCAGGCACCTGGAAGACAGGGATAATGCATACAATACATATCAGTACCGGGGTTTTCCTCCAACGCCCATCTGTTCTCCAGGCCGGGCCTCACTGGAGGCGGCCCTGAACCCCGAAGAGCACGGTTACTACTATTTTGTTTCCAGAAACGATGGTACTCACCACTTCAGCAAGACCCTGCAGGAGCACAACCGTGCGGTTTACCGCTACCAGATAATGGTGCGCTGAGTTTTTTCCGGAATCATTGCAAATCCGCTGCCCCAGGGCTGCTTTGCAGGTAACCATTCAGGGGGTGCCGGTACCGGCCCGGGGACAACCGGCCCGGGGACAGTCCCCGGGACACTTTTCCTGCACAAATCAAATATGACAGACGCTGAGTTGTGTGAACCTGCACAGATAGTACTAAGCGGGGACAGTCCCCAGGCCTGTTGCCAGGAACTACAACGGTACCGGCCCGGGGACAGTCCACGCGAAACTTTTCCTGCACAAATAAAATATGACAGA
>PWSL01000279.1 GCA_003563255.1 Desulfonatronospira sp.
ATATCGTATCTCAATTGGGGACAGGCACTTTTGCCGGTTGATAAATAGCAATTGCTCCAAAAATTTGGCGGCAAAAGAGCCAGTCCCCGGAGGTCAGCCATAAGTTTCGCTGTAGTGCTATATTCCTTCAGAAAAATCAGTGCAGAGGTGCCTGTCCCCAATTGAGACACTGTAATGTTGATGTCTTGGGCTGATTACATGAAATCTTTTAAAGAACTTAAAAAAGTAAAGATTCCATCCAGGGAACAAAAGGCAAAAAAACCTAACCCCAGGGTTGTACCAGAGATGGAGCAGGACAACAATCAGGAGAACCTCTTCCTGTCTGCCATGTCCGGGGTAAAGCCCCTCAAGAGCAAAGGACGGGATATACCCCTGGAGACAGAGCCTGCACCAGATGGTCTGGACCTTTCTAAGGACAGCGAACTGGATGTTCTCTACAGACTTGTTCGGGGCGAAATTGAGTTTGATATTCAATATTCAGATGAGTACATACAGGGGTACGTCAAAAGCATAAATTCAAAGACCTTTCGCAGATTCAAGAACGGAGAACTGAGCATCGAAGCCCACCTGGATCTGCATGGACTCAACAGCGACCAGGCCCGGCATGAACTATTGCTTTTCATGCGCGACCAGTACCATCAAGGCAAGACCTGCGTGCTTTTAATCCCAGGGCGCGGAAAAAATTCCCCCATGGGTGACGGAGTGTTGCGCAATATGATCCAGACATGGCTGACACTGGATCCCCTGAAAAGGATAGTCCTGGCTTTCTGCTCAGCACTTCCCAGGCATGGCGGGACCGGCGCCCTTTACGTACTTTTGCGTAATAGAAAGAAAACAAAAGGCAAAATACACTGGGACAAATACCTTATTGACCTTTATTGAAAGCACGTTACCATAATCAGGTGCGAGCGGCCAGGAAACAGTCCCCGCAACACCTTTCCTGACACATGGGGCTTGATTCAGACAGCATCCTGGCGAAGCTTACATGGAGGCATCTATTTTGATGCTTTCCAGGCCCACCCTCAACCCGGACATGTATCAAATTTTATGGGAGGAACTGAACTTGGGGTTTTTCAGTAAAATAAAAAACTTGTGGAAAAGCGAGCCACAACAGGAAGCCGGCCCTGTACCTGAGGTACAGGATAAACCCGGCGTTCAGGGCATGGACACGGAGGCAGGAGACTGGAAATCCTGCCTGCAGCAGTCCCTGGCCATGGCCGAACCAAGACTCAGCGTCTGGCTGGACTATTTACTGCAAGATATTGACGCCAAGGGCGACGCCATGTGGCAGAGGCTGTTTTTTTTCTTCGAAGCTCTTGAAGTTCCTCGGGAAGAGGCTGAAGAATTTGTTTCAGGTTTCTCCAGATGGCTTGACGACATGGGGTACACCCAGCTGGAAGAATTCAGATCAGAGCTGCAGTACAGGCTGGCCCTGGCCCTGGACCTGGAAGATGAGGAAGACGAGAAAAGCCGGCTCTTTATCAAACTCTCCCAGGGATTGAGCAAGACCAAGGCCCAGTTGTCCAGACAGATAGACCAGCTTTTAAGTTCCAGCTCCAGTTATGATGATACCTTCTGGGAAGAGCTTGAGGAGATCCTTATCATGTCCGATGTGGGGCATCAGGCCTCCAACGAACTGGTACAGAAACTAAAGGCCAAGGTCTCGGGAAATAACGTGGACGATCCCCAGGAATTCAAAAATCTTCTGGGCAAGGAACTGGCTGCATTCTTTCCCAGGCCTGCCAAAAGAATCAAGCCTGAACCTCCGGAAGTGGTCCTGATGATCGGAGTAAACGGAGTAGGCAAGACAACCACAATTGCAAAGCTTGCACACAGAGAGCGTATGAAAGGCCGCCGCACCATGATAGCAGCTGGAGATACGTTCCGGGCCGCTGCCATTGAACAGCTGGGCATATGGTCGGATCGGGTCGGGGCAGAATTTTACGCCAAAAAACACGGGGCAGACCCGGCTTCTGTAGCTTACGAAGCCCTGGAAAAAGCTGTTGATGGCGGTGTTGATGTATTATACGTTGATACTGCCGGCAGACTTCACACCAAGACCGATCTTATGCATGAACTTAAAAAAATCAAAAATGTCATGCAGAAAAAACGTCCTGGCAGCCCCCACAGGACTGTCCTGGTCCTGGATGCCACAACAGGGCAGAACGCTTTGTCCCAGACGGAGCTTTTTGCCAGAGAAATAAAAATTGATGAGATTGTTTTGACCAAGCTGGACGGTACAGCCAAGGGGGGTGTTATGGTGGCCATCGCCCTGCAGCACCAGATTCCCATATCCTTTATAGGTCTAGGGGAAAAAATGGAGGACTTAAGGCCTTTTGAGCCTGAAAACTTTGCCAGAGCACTGCTGGGGTAATTATCGCAACGTATCTGTTTAGCGCTTTGGATGTGGCAGGTGGACTGGCTCTTCCGGGACCCACTTGTCCCAGAAAATGAGTCATTTTGAGCACAAATTGATGCTCAAGTGGGTCCCGGAGTGCCTGTCCCCTGCTTTCATTAAAAGCGCTGAACAGATACATCGCAACAACGTAATATTGCAAACTTTGCGGTGTAGCCATCGAAGACAGGCATTCCCGCACTTTTTTTGGGGCAGAAAGGCTGCAGGTATCTGTTTAGGGCTTTGCATGGGGACTGGCTCTCCCCGCACTTATTTTTCAAATATGCTGAAATTTCCTGTGACAAAACTAAGTGCGGGGGTGCCTGCCCCCTGCTTTCATTAAAAGCGCTGAAGAGATACTGTTTTCTGAAAAATGTTTTTCATTGGCACCCCAAAAAAAGCATAAAAAACCTTGACATTGTTGATGAAGAGTTCCTAATAAAGATTCAGTATCCCCATACTAAAGTAATAGTTCAGCCCATTGGCATGAAAGCAGAGGACAGGCACATAAGGCATCCGCTTAATCGAATGATTGTGCTTTTTGAGCCTTATCCCCGGATTCAGACGGGTAGCCTGTTATCTGTTTAGCGCTTTGCATGTGGCAAGGGGAACTGGCTCTCCCTGCACTTATTTTTTCAAATATGCTGAAATTTCCTGTGACAAAACTAAGTGCGGGAGTGCCTGTCCCCTGCTTTCCGTAAAAGCGCTGAACAGATACCTGTAGCCTGAAGGATCAGCCCCACTGCCATTCTGGACAGGGATGAACTGTTGCATAAACAACAAGGAATATTATCATGGCCAAGAACAAAAAACACAAAATTCTCAGCACATCAACTCAGTTGTTTGCAACCCAGGGTTTTGACAATACCACTACCTTACAGATTGCAAAG
>PWSL01000427.1 GCA_003563255.1 Desulfonatronospira sp.
ATCCGGTTAACCCTTGCAGGACGCGTTGAGCACGGGGACTGGCTCTCCCGGCATTTATTTTTCTAATCTGTTTCTTGTTCAATAAAAAATAAGTGCCGGGGTGCCTGTCCCCACAAACATGATCGGCCGGAAGCCGCAGATTGAAGACCTTTTAGCCCGCCTTCCGGGCGGGATAAAAATGCTTTTCTCTTAATCCATCTCTTAATCCTGTTAATCCTGTCAAAAAACTCTTTTCTGTAGTTGGATTGCAGGCACAGCCTGCGTTAATGTCTTTGCAGGGTTAAGTTTTCTTTTGTTCCTGGTAGTGCTTATACAGTTCAATCTTGATATTTTCCGGAACGAGTCCGGTAATGTCTCCCCCCAGCCTGGCCACGTCCTTGATGAGGGTGGAACTGATATAGAGCCATTTGTAATCCGTCATGAAAAAAATAGTCTGGATGTCTCGGTCCAGGCGTCTGTTCATCAGGGCCATTTGAAACTCGTATTCAAAATCAGCCACTGCCCGCATGCCTCGCAATATAGCTTTGGCATTTTTGCTGCGAACGTAATCGATAAGAAGCCCCTCAAAGGGCTCTGCCTTTACTGCTGGAAAGGGCTTAAAGGCATTTCTGACCATATCCACCCTCTCCTGCAGTGAAAACACGGGTTGTTTGGGGGTGTGCAAGGCCACTGCCACTACAATCTCATCGAATATTTCCAGCCCCCTTTTCACCAGGCTGACATGGCCGTTGGTAAGGGGATCGAAAGTACCGGGGTAAACTGCAATCAACTTGTTCTTTCCCACATCAAAATCCTTGTCTGGCCATAATGTTTGTTTTTTATCAGGGCAAGCCCCGGGAATTCCTCCTGGAATACTTCAAGTTTTACTTCAACTTCTGCGCACAAAACACCTTTAGAGTCAAGCCAGGCATTGTCGACAACCTTTGGAACCACCCGACTCAAAAGGCTCATACCGTAAGGCGGGTCCACAAACACCAGCCCGAAGCTCTGTCCGGCCTTATGCCCCACATATTTTCCGGCGTCTTTCTGAACCACCACGGCCTTGTTGCCTGGAATATTAAGCAGCTGAAGGTTTTCACGTAAAATCCCCGCTGCTGCAGGATTTTTTTCTACAAAAACAGCTCCAGCCGCCCCCCTGCTCAATGCTTCCAGCCCCAGCGCCCCGCTGCCCGCAAAGAGGTCCAGAACATGCAAACTGGTCCATTCAGGGTTGCGGGCTTGCAGCATGGAAAACACCGCCTCCCTGACCTTGGCCGTTGCAGGTCTGTATCCAGGGCCGGATCCGGTCTTGAGAACCCGCCCCCTGTATTTGCCTGCAATGATGCGCATTGGTTTCAGTGAATTCTAGCAGCTGTTGTTGCCGCTGTTCAGGCTGGCGAGCACCCTGGAAATGTCTGAACCGATTTCAAGAAGTTCATCTCGAATCCTGGACTGTTCCCGGGTGTCCATGGAGCTGAGATCTTTTTCGTTCAGGCGCAGGGTACTCATCTTGTCCTCCAGCTCGGCCAGGACATAGTCCCAGTTGACTGCAGGTCCTTTCTTTTCAGGAGGCAGGCGGGCCTCGTAACCCCGGTCGGTCTTCAATATGCATTCTTCAAGGTAATCCGGGATATGTACCTCGTATCCGAACTGCTCCTGGATTTTTTCAGCCAGTGCCAGCTGGTTTTCATATTCCCCGTGTACCAGAAAAACCTTCATTCCCTGATTGTAAAAGACCGACAGCCACTCAAGTATCTGGCTCTGGCCGGCATGCGCGGAAAACCCGTTGATTGTAAAAATCCTGGCTTTTACCGCAAGTTCCTCCCCCAGAATCCTGACGCTTGCAGCACCATCTACTATTTTGCGCCCAATGGTGCCCTGAGCCTGAAAGCCCACAAAGACAATGCCGGCCCCCTTTCTCCAGATATTATGGCGCAGGTGGTGCTTGACCCGCCCTGCGTTGGCCATGCCACTGGCGGATATTACTATGGCCGGGCCTTTATAGCTGTTGATGTTCATGGAATCCTGTGCTGTCTGGGAAATTCTCAGATTGGGAAGTTTCAGGGGATCGTCTCCGGAATGAAATATCGCCCTGGTCTGAGCGTCAAAATAGCTGTAATGTTTGCTGAAAACCTGGGTGGCGCGAATGGCCAGGGGACTGTCCAGAAAAAGTGGCATGTCCTGGGGCAGCCTGCCTTCCTGGTACAAAAGATACAGAGAATAAAGCACCTCTTGCGTTCTTTCCAGAGCAAAGGCCGGAATAATCACCTTTTCGCCTTTCTCGTAGCTGTAATTAATCGCCAGCAGCAACTCCTCCCTGCTCTGATCTTCGTCCTTGTGATCCCGATTGCCGTAAGTGGATTCCAGAAACAGAAAATCCGCCACCTCGGAATGGCTTGGGTTGCGCATGAGCAACTGGTTGGGACGGCCCAGGTCACCGGAAAAAACCAGTTTGATGCGCCCGTCATCAACGTTTTCGGCCCTGATTTCAATTATCGCCGAACCCAGAATATGCCCCGCATCCTTGAAAAGGACATGCACATCCCGACACGGAGTAAACTCCTCGTTGTACTCTACTGCCTGCACCAGGGACAGGGTCCGGCTGACATCCCGGCTTGTATATAATGGTTCTATCCTGTTGAAGCGCCCGTGCCTGGCCTTTTTTCTGGAGGCCCATTCCGCTTCCATCTCCTGAATATGAGCGCTGTCTTTCAGCATTATCTCCAACAAATCCCCGGTGGGCCTGGTGCAGTATATCCTGCCCTTGAAACCATACTTGACCAGGGCAGGCAAAAGCCCGCAATGATCGATATGCGCATGGGTGAGAAGAACAAATTCCAGTCCAGCAGCATCATACACATTCAGGTCCTGGTTGCGCTGCTCCACTTCCTGCGTCCCCTGGTGCATGCCGCAATCCACGGCAAACCTGTTATCCCCGGAATGAACAACAAAACACGAACCTGTGACACCTCTGGCCGCTCCCAGAAATTTTACCTGCATACTATCTCCCGGCATGGATATGCCTGCTGATGAACGTATCTGTTTAGGCGCTTACTCCTGAAACCCTGTCACAAAAAACAATAACCACGCGAAGCGCGTGGCAGGCCAGCCGCCCCGGTTGAATGCCCTTCGGGCTTGCTCTTCGAGCAATGCAACTGGGCAGGCAAAGTACGCAAAGATTAAGAGGCGAAGCAGAGGTATTGTCCAAAACCGGGACACGGTTTTGGACAAGGCTGCCTTTTCATTTGTCACGAGAAACGAGTGACAAATGAAAAAAATTATCCTGTCTTCCTTGGCGAT
>PWSL01000058.1 GCA_003563255.1 Desulfonatronospira sp.
ATGAACTCAGCCGGATAGGTATTGTTGGCGTGTATCCCGCCTACCCTGGCAGCAGCCAGGAAGACGTAGTCTGGTTTATGCTCATGGAAAAAGTCCTGGACCGAATTCTGGTTGATCAAGTCCAGTTGATACCATGCTACTGACTCATCCTGGGGAACGCGGCTGTGGTAATTGGATAGCAGGCTGGTATAGCCTTCCTGCCTTAAGGCCCGAATAATTGCACTGCCGACCATTCCGGTCCCACCTGCTATGAATATTTTATTGTCTTTTTGCATAATTTTTTTCTTACCACAGAGGCACAGAGGACACAGAGAAGAAGGTTTTTTACCTCTGCGGGGTAAACCGCAGAGGTAAAGGCTTCCGCCCTTCAGGCATAATCAGCCTTTGTGGTCTATGTGTCTGTTAGTCCTGATTTTCTTTTAGATAACCGTTAAGTATCCTTACTATTCCTTCTTTTATAACCGGCACATTAAAATTCAGGATCAATCCCAGTTTTAGATCCGACAGTTTCAAATACGTCAGGACTTGAGCTTTATGAATTGGATCTATCTGTTCACAGGATTTTAGCTCAAGTATAATCCGGTTCTCAACCAGAACATCCAGCCGGTATCCGCAGTCGAGCCGGACATTCTTGTATACTACTGGAAGAGGCTTTTGTCTCTCAAAACAAAGGCCACATATTTGTAGTTCATGACACAGAGAACACAAAACTCTCTCTTCTCTGTGTCCCCTGTGCCTCTGTGGTGAGTGTATTTATTCATGATGATTGCAGACTGCGAATCCATGATCATTACACAGCTTATCCTTTTTGGCCAGGGTATAATCGTGCTGGACCATCTCCTTGACCATTTCTTGAAATGATATCTCCGGACTCCAGTCCAGCTTCTGCTTGGCCTTGCTTGGATCCCCCAGCAAAGATTCAACCTCTGTAGGCCTGAAGTACCTGGGGTCGATACGCACTAATATGTCACCGATATTGACCTCTGACTTCTGATCACTGACCTCTGAAACAACGCCAACTTCCTCGACCCCGTCTCCCTGCCAGGTCAGCCTCATACCCAGCTCCCCAAAGGCCAGTTCTACAAACTCCCTCACCGAATGCTGCTCACCGGTTGCTATGACAAAATCCTCAGGTTCATCCTGCTGCAGCATCATCCACTGCATGCGCACGTAATCCTTGGCATGACCCCAGTCCCTCTTGGCATCCAGGTTACCCAGATAAAGTGAGTCCTGCAGCCCCAAGGCAATGCGGGCAGCAGCACGGGTGATCTTGCGGGTGACAAAAGTCTCGCCCCGGATGGGACTTTCATGGTTGAATAGAATTCCGTTGCAGGCATACATTCCATAAGCCTCACGATAATTAACCGTGATCCAGTAGGCATAGAGCTTGGCAGCAGCATAGGGACTTCTGGGATAAAATGGCGTCTTTTCGGTCTGAGGTACTTCCTGGACCTTGCCGAAAAGCTCAGAGGTGGAAGCCTGGTAAAACCTGGTCTTTTTCTCCAGCCCCAGAAGCCGGATGGCCTCCAGGATTCTCAATGTACCCAGGGCGTCGGCATTGGCTGTGTATTCGGCTGTATCAAAAGACACCTGAACATGGGACTGAGCAGCCAGGTTGAATATTTCATCAGGCTGAACCTGCTGAATAATCCGGATCAGATTGGTGGCATCGGTCAAATCACCGTAATGCATGATGAATCTGCGGTCCGGTTCGTGGGGATCCTGATAAAGACGATCTACACGCTCGGTGTTGAAGGATGAAGCCCGGCGCTTGATGCCGTGGACCATGTAACCTTTGTCCAGAAGAAACTCGGCCAGATATGCTCCATCCTGTCCGGTGATACCGGTTATCAGGGCTGTCTTGTTCATTGTGATGATTCAATCCTTTTTTGTTACGTGTACTCTTTAACTAACGCGGGCTTTGCCCGCAACCCAAATAAGAAGATTATTGAACCACAGAGACACGAAGATCACCCGTGTTAAACACCCCATGGGGGACCCCGGTTTAACCGGGCAGGCTAAGTTTAAGACAGTAAGGAGGGTATTTTTTTGAAAACCGGGCAACGGATTTCAAAAAGGATGCCTTTTCATTTGCCGTTTTCCCGGCAAATGAAAAACCAAAACCCTTTGTGCTTTCTTCCTTCGTGTCCTTTGCCTGCCCCTTTGAATAGCTCAAAGAGCTAGCCCGAAGGGCATTCAACCGGGGTGCCTCCGCGCTTCGCGTGGTTCTTGTTTTTTATGACAGGGTTTCAAGAGTAAGTCACTGACCTGACCTTCGCCTGCGCCGCCTGTCATAAAACATCAAGGAATCATGAAGAAATATTACCACAGAGCTCACAGAGGGAACACAGAGAAAAGGAAATTAAAACCAGCATAATCCTTCTCATAGCTCTATGTTCTCGGTGATCTCTGTGGTGAGTATCGGGTTGGGGGCAGACCTGCATTATGCACCTTTAGGATCAGGGCGGTTTTCATGCTGACCATACAGTACGTAATGTTCCAGGGGATTGATATAATCCATGGATACGTCCGGGTTCTGCTCCAGGTATTTATTGGTGTTGAATTTTGCTGAAGGGTTAAGGCCTTCTTTCCAGCCGTGGTTCATATAGTGCGTTAGTGGGTCCATATCGCTTTGTTTTACATCCGGGTTGTGTTCTATGTAGTACTGGGCATCAAAGAAGCCGCTTTCCTTGATGCTCTCAAACAATTTTTTCTTTTTACGCTTGATGGCCCTTTTGGTAAAAAAATTAACCTTGACTTCGTACCTTTTCTGCAGCTTATCCAGTTTGTTGACCAGAACCGTTCTTTCCTGCCGGGCCCTGTTTTTCTCTCTGGACAGAGCAAGTTCCTTTTGTCTTAGTTTTGACTCCAGCCTGGAGATTTGCTCCTGACCTGCCTTGGCTTGTTCTTTAGTCAGTTGTTCTTCAAGTTTTTTTAATTCAGTAAAATAATCTCTGGAGAGTTCCTCCTGCTTTTTCAGCTTATTCTGCAGTTCCTTAATCTCCTGGACTTTCTGTTTTTCCACATTGGCCAGCTTCTGCTGCAGATCAGACTTTTCCTTATCTAAGGCTGCTGCCTTGTCAGCCTGAGTTTTACTCTGTTTTTCCAGATTGGTGGTCTTCTGAGTCAGCTGGGCCTTTTCCTTTTCCAGGGCTTATATTTTACTTTCCAGTTCTTTTTTTGCCTTTTCAAGATCAGCAGCTTTATTTTCTACAGATTCCTTATGCTGTTGCAGCCCGGCTATGGTCCGGGCATTTTCCTGCTTTTCCTG
>PWSL01000142.1 GCA_003563255.1 Desulfonatronospira sp.
CCGTATGCCGGGCCTGGACCGTAACCGGGGGCTCCATGCAGATGATGTCCCGGATGGGCATGAGGCTGATGCGGGTTTTGATGTCCAGGGCCGGACTGTCCAGGATGGGAATGTGCATGCATGGATCCCGGGGCATTTCCCTGAGGATGCTGGTTATAAGCCCCGTAAGGCGGAGCATGGCCGGCACCGTATGGTGGAGTATTGTGTGCGCCGTGGGGCGGCTGCTGTCCTGGTGAATAAGGCGGTGTATGGGGCTGGCCGTAAAAAGCACCCGGTCCTTGCTGCATATCCTGCCCGCAACCCTGGCCTGGTGAATGATTCATGGCTTGCCCGGGACCGGATGAGCCGGGATGTTGCTGCCCGTAACCCATGCCGGGTTCCCCCATGGGAGGAGGGGTGGCAGGACCTGTAGAGTTGCCTGGACCTCCCTCATGATGTCCGCATGCGCATGAAGAAGCCGCATCAGGGGACTGACCCCCATAACCGGCAGGCCCTTCTCCGGCCTGTCCCTGCTGTGGACCGCCGTTTCCGGCCTGAGGGCCTGAACCCGGCTGTTGGCCATAGCCTTCCATGGATACATGTTCCTGATAGCTCATAATTATCCTCCTTTAACTTTTAAGGTTCACAGTCGGGTTAAAACATGACCATTCATGGGGCTGAATAACCGTCCTGCAGGCCCGGAAACAGTCCCCGGGCCGGTTTTCGTCAGCAATCTCAACTGTTTTTTGTATCTGTTTAGCGCTTTGCATGTGGCAGGGGGACTGGCTCTTCCGTCACGCCTGAAGCGTGATTGTCCCGGAAATAGAGTCATTTTAGCACAAAATGAGGCTCAAGTGGGTCCCGGAGTGCCTGTCCCCTGCTTTCCTTAACAGCGCTAAACAGTTACGTTTTTTGTAAGTATCTGGTAAAGCTCTTGAACTATCTCCGCGGCCCGCGCATCATTATCGGTCTGAGCCAGTTCCTGAAGATGGTCCGGGGAAATGCGCTGTGAATCATACTCGATGACCACGGATCTGGCCGGCACATTCAACCTGACGCCCAGTATACCGTCAGGAAGAGAGTCACTGGATGCGCCGAGCTTTCTGGCCTCCGGCTGGTTTGCTATTTCAGGATCAAAACCGATCCTTATCCGGCCTGGAATATGATGCTTTACCCTGAGATAACTGCGCAGCCGGGCCAAAGTTTCAAAATCAAACATGATATGCACTCCGATTGTCATTATCATATAATGGCTTGATAAATTTTATTGCACACTGAATATGACTCAAACTCATTTATTGCCGCCCAACCAGCTTTCAAAAAAATGCAAGTACTACTTTTTCAACAACCGCGATGAATTGGCCAGCACTCCAAGGCTGTGGGTCACGTGCACCAGCCCTGCCGTTACCGGTGTCAAAATACCCATGGCCCCGGCAAATACTCCCAGCACATTGGAACCAGTGGCGATCCAGAAATTCTGCTGAACAGTCTGCATGGTCTGGCGGCTCAGAAGGTATACCTGCTCCAGGGCTTCGAGCCCCTCCCGGGCCAGGGCGATATCCGCCGCCTCAACAGCTACTTCGGACCCGGCGGTGCCTACTGCCACTCCAACGTCGGCCCGGGCCAGGGCCAAAGCATCGTTGATGCCGTCTCCCACCATGAGCACCCGGCTGCCGTTTTCCCGGAAACTGTCCACGATTTCAGCCTTGTCCCCCGGCATTATCCCGCAGTAACACTCAGTTATGCCCAGAGCCCGTCCCAGGTGAGCTGCTGATTCTTCCTCGTCCCCGGTTATCATGGCAAAGCGCTTCACACCCATGCGGCGCAGGGCTTCAAGGACCTTTTTCGCTTCAGGGCGGACCTTTGATGCAAAAGCCAGCAGCCCTGCCGGCTCTTTGTCCTGGTACACATAAAGGACAGTCAGGCCCTGACTCTTCAGCTCTTCCGCCAGCTGGCGCATTGCAGAGGCATCAGCCTTGAACATCCGTATCAAGCGAGCATTACCCACCAGCACCTCCCGGCCGTGGATAACAGCCCTGATGCCCATGCCCAGATGATTTTCGCAGACCTCATGGTGGTCCGGATTGATTCCCCTGGAACGGGCCTCATGAATTATAGCCATGGCCAGAGGGTGATGACTGTGGGTCTCTGATGAAACGGCCATCTGCAAAAGTTCCTGCTCTGTAGTTCCTTCAGAAGTGATAATCTGCTGCAAAACAGGGTGAGTCGTACTCAGGGTGCCGGTTTTATCAAAAAGGGCTGCGTCGCATTTTCCAATTTCTTCAAGATAGCGCCCGCCTTTGATGAGAATGCCTCTGGATGCAGCTGCATTAAGGGCGGCACTGACAGCGGTTGAGGCCGCAAGGACGGTTGCACAGGGGCAGGCCATGACCAGAAGTACTGTAAAGGCCCGCCAGGGATTCCAGGTGACCAGACCGGTGACCAGGGTAGCTGCAACACCCATCCTGACCAGCCTGGTGGCCAGGGCATCGGCGGCACCCTCAATGGGTGCCCTGTCTTCCAGGCTGCACTGAACTTTATGCATCACCCTGGACAGATAAGTCTTGTCTCCCACCTGCTCAGCCTGTACGTGCACCACTCCCTCATGCACAAAAGTTCCGGCATGGACCCGGTGTTTTTCCTTTCTTAGCTGAGGCTCGGCCCTGCCGTTCAGTGGTGCCTCATCCACCAGGGCCTGTCCGGAAACAATCACGCCGTCAACGCAGATTTTCTCGCCGGTGTGCAGGACGACAACGTCTCCCGGGTGTACTTCATCAACACTTCTTTCCACTTCCACCCCGTCTTCCAGGACAAAAGTATGATGAGAAGTTGCTTCCAGAATTCCGGCAATGCTTTTGCGGGATCGTCCGGCGATCCAGGCGGAAAGAAGCTCGGCTCCTGAATCAATCCACAATATCTCCAGAGAGGTCAGGGCCTCCCCGGCGACAGCGGATCCCAGGCTGCCGGCAGCAAGAAACCCGTCCTTGCTTAGCTGCCCCTGGGACAGAGAAGAGATCCCTGAACGCAGCAACGGCAGGCTCAAAACCACAGTAGCCACCCCGAGAGGGCTGCTGACAGTTTGAAGCACCGCCCGGCCAAGAATCCAGCGCTGTACGAGCACAGCTCCCAGTACGGCCGAGACTGCGGCAAACCTGACCGCCTTTTTAAAAACAGCTTCATCCTGAGACCCGGCGCAGCAGCATGTTGAAGTGCCGCAGATACTTTCCCGAGCCTGGGTGTGACTGCTTTCACCCCGGGAGGTGTATATGTGGCTGC
>PWSL01000343.1 GCA_003563255.1 Desulfonatronospira sp.
CTGGCGGTTTCCAGTTCCACAATCAGTGATGAACGGTCTATGACCGCTGCACAGGGTTCCTTGAGTTTCAGACCCCGGTATTCATCCCCCTCCTTGCCGTCTGCATACCCAAAATAATCGCCGCTGCTTACACCTGTGGATATAACAGACTGCAGGATGGAACTGTCCAGGAGTCTGGGCAGGTAAGGATAGCTGGCCATCTTCTCCCAGAGGTCCATGGTTTTTATATCTGTAGCCCCATTTTTCCAGAACCACTGCTTGAGCATGTTATCCAGGTGGATGGGTGACCAGACCTTGAGCAGGAGCTCTTCGTCGGTGAGCTTTTTCTCAACTTCCTCAGTCAAGTCGCTGGCTCCGGTATTTATACGCAGGTCATCCCATTCCATCTTGCCCACACCTTTTTGGCGTGTTGGATGCTGGATGGGGCTGAGTATCCATTGGAAGCATTCGGTAATGGTCCTGTTCAGCGTACTGGAGGCGGTCTCGCTGTTTTTCTCAGCCTGCTTTGTCTGTAAATTATCCAGAACCAGACGGGTCTGGTGTACGTCATCAACAATGGACTTCCAGGCCAGATAAGTCCGGACATTGTCTTTGAGTCTGGGCACTGTGTCATAGTCCGGGGCCAGAAAAACCAGCCTGTTCTGATGAAGTCTGGGGCCGGTCCCCCGGAATTTGAGTATTTCAGAAGCAGCATTTACGGCCACTTCACTGCTCCTGGAATGAGGCTTGTGCGGGGGCAGCACACACAGCCTGATATCAAAATCATCGGGTACATCTGAAGCAGGTGTAAACACGTGAATGCCGCCGAAAGAGCCTTTTTTGAGCAGCTTCTCCAGTCTTTTTTTGATTTCCGGAAGAACACCTTCATGGTAGTCAAATCTTTGCTTGCGCTCCTCCATTTCCCGGCGCAGATTGGGCGTAACATCAAACCAGTAGCGCTCACTGTCCACATTGAGATAAAAGAGCTTGTCCGAAAGGTGTTTCAAGGTGTCCTTGACCACGCTGGTGCTTATGCCTGGATAGGCCACCCCCAGGGCTACATACTTATAGTCTATACCCCTGGCTCCCTGCCGCCTGGCCCCTGGTGCGCTGCCCATAAAAATCGACCTGGCTGTTCTTCTGGCTGCCTGGTGCTTTCCCAGCAGGGGGTGCTGGGTGTCAATCTTCACGGACAGGGCCTGGTCACCGTCAATATCCTTGTCAATCACCGGGTCCCAGCCCTGGGGCAGATAATATATGGCCTGATTCTTTACGTTGTTGTCGTACAGGGGCAGAGATCCGGGCATGATCATGGGGTCCCTGGAGCCATCCTTCCAGAGGCGGTAGGCTACTGTGGCCAGAAGTTGGAGCACGCCCCTGGTGCGCTGAAATTTTTCCATGGATGACCAGTCCAGATACAGGCGGTCGAATATTTCCGGGTGAATGGGATAGGAAGCCATAAGCCTGTGAAAATACGTCCCTTCCTGTGTCTCAGCCGGAAAGTCGTCCGCCGCCTCCCGGTAATACTGGGCAAAGGCCCGGCAGGTGTCCTCTACGCTTTGTCTGTCAGTGATCTCGTTGAAGAGCCTCCTGCGTACTATTTCAAAGGCTTCCTCTGTAGCCACCGGCTTCCACAGAGCTTGAATCCTGCCGAAATACTTCTCCAGCGAGGTCAAAGCCTGCTGTCCTCTGACCCCGCCCATTTCTGTATCCGACTCAGGCAGGGCAACGAGAAGCATTGAGCTTCTGGTTGCAGCTACGGCCTCTGTCAGGGCCTGAATAAAGGACAGGTTGGACTCAAATGTTCCCCCGGGATACCCTTTGCCCTCCTGAAACTGGCGCAGATAAGCCACCATTTCATCCATGAGGATCAGGGCCGGGCTGTACTTCTCAAAGAGCTCAATAAGCACCTCTTTGCCCGGAGATGTCCCGTCCCGGTCTGAGTCAGCCACCATGGCAAAGCCGTCTTCTCCCCCGATCTGCCAGGCGATTTCTCCCCACAGGGTACGTACCTCGGTATTGCCCCTTTTCTTGGTCTGGGAAGGGCTCATGCGGTTGCCGTCCACCACGGAGATGCTGGCTCTGGGAACCTCGGTTATGCCGGCTGCGTCCAGGATTGAAGGAACTCCTCTGAGCTCACTTGGAGGCTTTTCTCCCCTGGCCAGGTGATACACGGCCATCTCTGTATGGGTCTTGCCGCCGCCGAACGCTGTCTGAAGCTGCACTACTGGATCGCCGCTGCCGCCGTTGAGGCGTTTGACTACACTGTCCAGTAGAAGGCGCATGCCTTCAGTTATGTACGTGCGCTGGAAAAAACTTACCGGGTCCTGGTACTCCCTGGGTGCATCACCTCTGTGCACTAAGCTCAGGTCCGCGGCAAACTCGGCCTGCTTGAATGTTCCCTTGAGTACATCCTCGTGGGGCGTGGCAATCTCGGTCCAGGCTTTGAGCTGCATAAATCTCCCTCTTTTACTGATCCATTAATTCATCCATTCGCATTCGCTTTTCCCTGGCCGGCTTTTTCTCGGATGCAGAGGCCTCCACAGTGCCATACCAGGAAGCGATGAGCTCGTTGTAGGCCCGGGCTTCTTCGGCCCAGCCCTTGCGCTCGCACAGGGTAAACAGACGATAGGCCAGCTGGCGCACAGGCTCTGTACGTTCAGTCATGCGGGACAAAAGCCTGCCAGCTTCGGATTCACCCCCGGTCTGCAGGGCCAGAATAAGCTGATGCAGGGCTTGCCAGGTGGGTGTGCGACTGTCTTTTTGCGGGTCCCAGTCAGCAGCATATTCGTTGAATTTGAGCAGCCGCACTTGGCCTCCCTTTGCTTCCACCACCCCGGCCTGAACCAGCCCGTCCACGGTTGTTCCTTTGGCCCTGGCCAGGACATCTGCCTGGCCGAAGGCATCTGTCTTGAACCCATATTGCATGAACCAGTCAATGCAGAACCGGGTGTCGGAATCCATTTCGCCTTCAGCTTCGTTGAAAAATTCATCAATGACCTTGTTGATCTGAATAAGCGCATCCCGCACAGACATCTTGGAGCCGTCAGCCTCCAGTATGCCGGAATATCGTGAATATATGGCCATCCCCGGACCTATGGCCGCCTGGGCCAGATCCACAGGGGCAATGGCTGTTGCGCCTTCTTTACCCCCGATCATGGTCTCTAAGGCTTCCGGAAGTTCTTCCTTGAGCTCTCGCAGGAACTGACGGCGGGGGATGGCGGTGGCATTGGAGTCCCGCTTGCGGCAGACCAGGACAATGGAGGAGGCGAGGGC
>PWSL01000373.1 GCA_003563255.1 Desulfonatronospira sp.
AGACTCATCGTTGAAAATGCCAACGAAGGCATCCGCATGCTGGACGAAAACGCCAGTATAAGTTTTACCAACAATGCCATGGCTGAAATGCTCGGATATGAGCCTTCTGAAATCATGGGGGAAAGCATATGGGACTTTATTCACCCTGATGATCTGGATAAGTTTGCAGATATCTGGACAGAGCGAATGTCTGGAAAAGACAGTAAATACGAAATCCGCATGCTGCACAGGAATGGCTCAACTGTCTGGACCTTGGTTTCTTCCACCCCCATCATTAAAAATGGAAATTTTGCAGGTTCTTTCGCCCTTATTTCCGATATTACAGAAAAAAAACGTATGGAAAAAGAGTTGTCCAAGCAACAGGAGGTGCTGGCTTCCACGGAAAAACTGGCCAAGGTAGGCGGCTGGGAATGGGATATCGATTCTCAGACCATGATCTGGACCCATGGCACATACCTGATTCATGATTTAGACCCTGCTGACTGCCCACCGCATTCCCAGGAGCTCATCAACAAAAGCATCCAGTGCTATTCTGAAGATTCCAGGGCAATAATTGCTGCTGCATTCAGGAAATGTGCAGAAAAGGGTATTGAATACGACCTTGAACTCCCTTTTGTGTCAGCTCAAAAACGCCGGATGTGGGTACGCACTGCAGGCCAGCCAGTATACGAGTCAGGGAGTATCTCCAAGGCTGCCGGCCATATAATGGATATTACTGAACTTAAAAACTCCCAGCTGGAGTTGGAAAAAGCCAGAGACAGAGCTGAGCAGGCCACCCAGGCCAAGTCTGAATTTCTGGCCAATATGAGCCACGAAATCCGTACTCCTATGAACGGTGTTATCGGTATGACGGATCTGCTTATGGATACCGAGCTTGGTCCGGAACAGAGAAGCCTGGCCGAATCTATTCAGAGCAGCGGCGAAGCGTTGCTGGCCCTGCTAAACGATATTCTGGACTTTTCCAAAATCGAGGCCGGCAGTCTGGAGCTGGAAAACCTGGACTTCAACCTGCATTATCTGCTTGAAGATCTGGCCTCTCTCATGGCTGTACGGGCTAACGAAAAAGGTCTGGAACTGATCTGTCTGCCTGATCCGGATGTACCGGCCCAGGTCCAGGGCGACCCTGGACGCCTGCGACAGATACTTACCAACCTGGTGGGCAATGCCATCAAATTTACAGACCAGGGAGAAGTGGTAGTTCGAGTGCACAAGGAAGAATATTCGGGACAGGATGCAGTCCTTCTGCGTTTCTCCATCCAGGATACGGGTATTGGTATTCCTGAAGACAAGGTTGATCTTCTTTTCAACAGGTTTTCCCAGGTGGACACCTCCCCAACCCGCAAATTCGGCGGTACTGGGCTTGGCTTGGCCATTTCCAGGCAACTGGCTGAAATGATGGGTGGTGAGGTCGGAGTCCAAAGTGAATACGCTCGGGGTTCCGAGTTCTGGTTCACCACCCGGTTCACCCTGCAAAATAAACATGAAGAATCCCTGCCCACCCTGCCACAGCATCTTAAGGGTGAACATATACTGATTGTCGATGATAATGAAAACAACCTGGAAATCCTCAGGAAACAGCTTGAGGCCTGGGGGGCAGAGGTAGAGCAGGCCGCTGGGGGGCATGAAGCCCTTCTCATTCTGGACAGGGTATACTCAGAGGGCAACTCTTTTGCCATGGCCATTCTGGACATGCATATGCCCGGTATGGATGGAGAAGAACTGGGCCGCAATATTAGAAGCAACGACAGATTCGGGGATCTGCCCCTGGTTATGCTGACATCCATGGGGCGTCCAGGCGATGCTAAAATGTTTAAGCAAAAAGGCTTTAATGCTTACCTGAACAAGCCTGTCCGCCAGTCAGAACTCTTTGATACGCTTTTGACGGTTCTTTCCAGTGCAGGCACAGGTCCAGGCCGTTCAATCATCACCAGGCATCAGGCCCGGGAGATCAAAAGGCGGCAATCCGAGCTGATAAAATTCAAAGGGCACGTGCTTGTTGCCGAGGATAATCCGGTAAATCAGAAAGTAGCCACCGGCTTGCTAAAAAAAATGGGGATCAGCGTTGACATTGTTGATAACGGAGTCAGGGCGGTTGAGGCCTTGCAGCACAAAACTTACGATTTGGTGTTCATGGATGTGCAGATGCCGGAAATGGACGGGCTGGAAGCCACCAGGCGCATTCGCGCCGCAGAGCGAGAGAGCGGCAAGGCCAGGGAGCGAGGAAGAGATGGAACGAGTGGGCAGCCAGAATCCCAGAATACCTCAATCCCAGAATATCTCAATTACAAAATCCCCATAATCGCCATGACCGCCGGGGCCATGCATCAGGACAGGGAAAAGTGCATACAGGCCGGTATGGACGACTATGTGGCCAAGCCCATAAATCCCTATGAACTGGGCCGGGTGCTGCAAAAATGGCTGGAACAGGAAGATTTCAAGGGTCAGGATGACACTTCGGAGGATGACATTTGCCTTACCGTTGAAGATGGGGAAAAGGATGCCTCTTCAGTCCAGGCATTTGATTATCAGTCTCTGTTCTACCGCATGGGTCAGGACCATGATCTGGCCATGGAAATTGTAAATATGTACCTGCAGGATGTACCTGCCAAGCTTGATGAACTGCAAAAGGCCATTGAAACCAAAGACTTGCAGAAAGCCTTGCGCACAGCCCACTCCCTCAAAGGCAACTCAGCCAATACCGGCTGCATGGCCATAAGCGAGACTGCTGGAAAAATGGAAGTCCATGGACAAGCAGGAGAACTTGATGAAATTGAAAACCTTCTGCCTGAACTGAAAAAGCAATTCAAACTCTGCAGTATTGAGATTGAAAAGGTCCTTACTCGAGAGTGAAAAGCTTAAAGCTCAAAGCTCAAAGCAAATACAAAAAAATCAAGAGGTTAAAGCCATTATTGCTACAGACATTCAGTCTTTTGTGAATATTCAATGAAAACAAGGTGCTATCAATGTATTTCCAGAGAACTTTTGACTGGCAAGTTACCCCCTGAATGGTTACATAGACCTTCGGTCTACGGCAAAGCCGTATTCAACTGGGTATTCTTTATTGATGAGAACCGGCGTTCAAGATGGTAACCCCAACGATTTTATCACCGTCCTTTCTGATCAAGAAGTCCTCGTCTATTTCAATCGTCTTCCTGGCCCTCTGGGGTTTGCGGAAACTTATGTACAAAACATCTGCCTCCTGGTCATAGTCAAACCATACGCTCTTCTCTTGCAGCTGAAGAACTTC
>PWSL01000497.1 GCA_003563255.1 Desulfonatronospira sp.
TGATGGCGGCGGTAAGCGTAGTCTTGCCATGGTCAATATGGCCTATGGTACCAATATTAACGTGCGGCTTCTTACGGTCAAACTTAGACTTTCCCATCTCTTTCTCCCCTTACTTGATTTTCTGTATTTCATCAGCCAGACCGGCAGGTACCTTTTCGTAATGATCAAACTGCATGGTGTATGTAGCCCTGCCCTGTGAGTTGGAGCGCAGGTCTGTGGCGTAACCGAACATATTATTCAAAGGCACATATGACTTGATTATCTGGGTGCCCATTCTTGACTCCATACCCAGCACCTTGCCCCTTCTGCCGTTTAGATCGCTCATGACATCACCCATATAATCCTCGGGTGTCAAAACTTCCACGTACATTATGGGTTCCAGAATAATGGGGTCAGCCTTGTTGCAGGCCTCCTTAAAAGCCATGGATCCGGCAATGTAAAACGCCTGCTCAGAAGAGTCCACATCATGGTAGGATCCAAAGATCAGGTTCACCTTGACGTCCACCATGGGATAACCGGCAACCACACCGCTTTTCATGGCATCCTGGATCCCCCTGTCAACTGCTGGAATATATTCCTTGGGTATAACCCCGCCTACAATTGAATTAGCAAACTCATAGCCCTGTCCTGTCCCGGATGGTTCTACCTCCAGCACCACGTGCCCGTACTGTCCCCGACCGCCGGTCTGCTTGACATACCTGGTGTCCTGCTTGACTTTTCTGGTGATGGTTTCCCTGTAAGACACCCTGGGCTTGCCTACATTTGCGTCCACGCCGAATTCTCTGGTGAGCCGATCCACAATAATGTCCAGGTGCAGCTCACCCATTCCGGCGATGAGGGTCTGGCCGCTTTCTTCATCGGTCTTGACCCTGAAAGAAGGGTCTTCCTTGGACAGCTTCTGAAGAGCATTGCTCAGAGCATTCTGGTCGTTTTTGGTCTTGGGCTCAATGGCTATTTCAATGACAGGATCCGGGAACTCTATGGACTCGAGCAGAACAGGGCGCTCCGGAGTGCACAGTGTCTCTCCCGTGGCAGTGTATTTAAGACCCACTGCAGCTACGATATCGCCGGCATAAGCCGACTTGATTTCTTCACGTTTATTGGAATGCATTTTCAAAAGACGTCCGATTCGCTCTTTTTTACCGGTGGCTGCATTTACCACATTCATCCCGCTCTCGATCTTGCCGGAATAGATCCTCAGAAAAGAAAGATGCCCGACATAAGGATCCGAGGTCAGCTTGAATGCCAGGGCGCTGAAGGGATCGTCATCGTTGGGGGGGCAGACTATGGTCTCCTCAGTATTGGGATCAATCCCATGGATCGGAGGTACATCTGCAGGTGAAGGCATGTAGTTGACTATTGCATCCAGCAGGGGTTGTACTCCCTTGTTTTTGAATGCCGAACCGCATATTACCGGGCAGATATTCAGAGCAACTGTGGCCTTGCGTACCCCGTTCATGATTTCTTCAGAGGTAATCTCCTCCCCGGATAGATACTTTTCCAGCAGGGATTCTTCTTCTTCAGCTATGGCTTCTACTAGATGATGCCGCCATTTTTCGGCTTCCTGGCGGTACTCTTCGGGTATATCGATAAAATCAAACTTCTTGCCCAGAGATTGATCATCAAAAATGTATGCCTTGCTGTAAACCAGGTCTATAATACCTTTAAAATTTTCTTCAGCTCCAATGGGAATCTGCAGTGGAACGGGCTTGGCCTTGAGGCGTTCACGGATCATGTCCACCACCCGGAAAAAATCGGCACCTGTACGATCCATTTTGTTAACAAAGGCCATGCGTGGTACATGATATTTGTCCGCCTGCCTCCAGACAGTTTCACTCTGGGGTTCAACCCCGCCCACTGCGCAGAATACAGCCACACATCCGTCCAAAACCCTCAAAGACCTCTCCACTTCTACGGTGAAGTCCACATGCCCAGGTGTATCGATGATATTTATGCGCTGTTCCTTCCAGTAACATGTAGTGGATGCTGAAGTAATGGTTATGCCGCGTTCCTGCTCCTGCTCCATCCAGTCCATTACCGCCTGACCATCATGCACTTCTCCAAGTCGATGCGAAACACCTGTATAATAAAGGATACGCTCGGTGGTTGTAGTCTTGCCCGCATCAATATGGGCCATAATTCCGATATTGCGCTGTTTGTCTATGGGTACGAGCCGTGCCAATGTTTTCTCTCTTTAAGTATTATCGCTACAGCGAAACTTTTAAAAAATGTAACAGTTTAGCCATTTGCATGTGGCATGGGGACAGGCACTTTTGTTCATACAAGCGTCAAATGCTTACGAACCCGGACGGCAAAAAGCCTGGGCTTATTTCACCCAGGCATAGTTGATATCTCGTATCAGCCTTGATGCAAACCTGTAGTGCCGTTTCCTGGAGTATCAGTCGTTAACAAAAAAAATCCTGCGGCTTTCATGGAAAATGCCAGGCCGTAGAGGGGACAAATTACCAGCGGTAATGGGCAAAGGCCTTGTTTGCCTCTGCCATGCGGTGAGTGTCCTCCTTTTTTTTGATAGCACCTCCCCGGTTGTTGTAGGCATCCAGAAGTTCTGCTGAAAGCTTACGGTCCATGCCCTTTTCACCGCGATTGCGGGCATACAGTACCAGCCAGCGGATAGCCAGGGCTTCCTGCCTGCTGGGGCGAACTTCCATGGGCACCTGGTAGGTTGCCCCCCCAACCCGCCTTGACTTGACTTCCATGTGCGGCTTAACGTTTTCAACTACCTGATTGAAAGCCTTTATGGGGTCGTCGCTTGTTTTAGCGCCCAATTCTTCGATGGCTTTATACAGGAGTCTTTCTGCAATGCTCTTCTTGCCGTCAACCATAAGCCTGTTGACGAATTTGCTTACCATGCGGCTGTGGTATACCGGATCCGGTAAAACAGCTCTTTTTGGTATAGGACCTTTGCGTGGCATTCTGTTTTATCTCCCTTGCGCAAAAGTTATTTTGGTCTTTTGGTTCCGTATTTGGATCTGCTCTTCCGGCGGTCCCTGACTCCAGAGGTGTCCAGGGTACCCCTGATAATTGAGTACCTTACCCCGGGCAGGTCCTTTACTCGTCCACCACGGATCATGACCACGGAGTGCTCCTGCAGGTTGTGACCCTCTCCGGGTATATATGATGTAACTTCTATACCGTTGGTCAGACGCACCCTGGCAACCTTGCGTAAGGCCGAGTTGGGCTTTTTGGGTGTGGTGGTGTAGACACGGACGCACACACCTCTTTTTTGAGGGCATTCCTGGAGCGCTGCCCTTTTTTTGCGCTTTATCACCTGATCCCTGGATCTTCTTACCAATTGATTTATGGTCGGCATATTTCCTCCGAATAGTTCTGCTGGCTCAAACCCGTTGTTGTTAATTGAATACTTTCAGCATGTCAAGCAAAAAGTCACAGGGGCCTGATAAAAGTTCAGGTGCTGAATAAGGACGGGACAAATACTCCTCCGGCTTCAACGGGTCTGCCTGCCTATATAAACATGTTCATCCAGATCTTCCAGAAACTCTTCCGGGTCCTCAGGCTGTTCCGGAACATTGATGTCGCAGTTGACATACGGCCTGTACCCTGTTCCAGCGGGTATGAGCCTGCCCACGATAACGTTTTCCTTGAGTCCTCTTAACTGGTCCACCTTGCCCATCAGGGCGGCTTCGGTAAGTACCTTGGTTGTCTCCTGGAAAGAAGCCGCAGAAATGAAAGACTCAGTGGTGAGCGAAGCCTGAGTGATGCCCAGAACCACGGGTTCGGCCATGGCGGGGTTCTTGCCCTTGCGCAGGCATTTCTCGTTTTCCTTCATGAAAACGGTCTTTTCCACCTGCTGGCCCACAAGAAATCCGGTTTCGCCGGGTTCAATGATATTCACCTTTTTGAGCATCTGCCTCACAATCACTTCGATGTGCTTGTCGTTTATCTGAACCCCCTGGAAACGATACACCTCCTGCACCTCTTCCACCAGATAATTGGCAAGATGTTTTTCGCCCTTGATCTTTAACATGTCGTGCAGGTCCGGGTTACCTTCGGTTATCAGTTCTCCTGACTCCACAAAATCACCTTCCTGCACGGTGATATGCTTGCCCTTGGGAATTAGATACTCCTTGGGCTCTCCTACTTCGGGTCCTATGATGATCTTGCGCTTGCCCTTGGATTCAGGTCCAAAGGAAACAATCCCGTCTATCTCAGTAACTACGGCCTGATCTTTGGGCTTTCGCACCTCGAAAAGCTCAGCCACCCTGGGCAGACCACCCACAATATCTTTGGTCTTGGAAGACTCCCTGGGCTTTCTGGCAATAATATCCCCGGCCTGGACCCTGTCACCGTCCTGGACCATGAGAATGGCCCCTACAGGGAGCTGAAATATGGCCTCAGACGAAGTTTCAGGACGGATTTTCACCTTGCCCTTGTCGTCACAGATGGAAGCACTGGGCCTGAAATTGGTGGAACGGTACTCTGTAATTGTCATGGTGGCCCTGCCGGTGGTCTCGTCCACTTTTTCCTGGTAAGTACGCCCCTCAATGATATCTGAAAACTTGATCCTGCCGGGAATGTCAGTCACAAAGGGTTCGTTGAATGGGTCCCACTCCGCCAGGAGCTGACCTTTGCTGACCTTTTCGTCGGCCCTGACAAAGAGCTTAGCCCCGGTCGGCAGAAAATACTTCTCCCTTTCCCGGCCCTGGTCGTCAACGATCTTGAGCTGCCCGCTCTTGCCCATGACCATGAATTCCCCCCTGGAATTCTCCACAGTGCGAATCCGGGAAAAAACTATGTGTCCTGCGTTGCTGGCCTTGATATTGGAACGTTCAATCTCCTTGGAGGCAGTCCCCCCGATATGAAACGTGCGCAAGGTCAACTGGGTGCCGGGCTCTCCGATGGACTGGGCCGCAATAATGCCCACGGTTTCTCCGACATTCACCAGATGCCCCCTGGCCAGATCCCGTCCGTAACAAAGCGAACATACGCCCCTTTTTGTCTTGCAGGTTAAAGCGGATCTGATGGACACGGCGTTTATCCCGGCGGCATCAATTTTTTCCGCGGCATCTTCCGTGATCATGAAATTGGACGGCACCAGGACCTCACCTGTTTCAGGTTCCAGGATATCGTACATGGCTATTCTGCCCAGGATCCTTTCACTGAGCCTGGCCTGAACCTCCCCGGCCTTCATGAGGTGGGTAAGCTCAATGCCGTCTACTGTTCCGCAGTCGTACTCCGAAACCACCACGTCCTGAACCACATCCACCAGACGTCTGGTAAGATAACCGGAATTGGCGGTCTTCAGGGCGGTATCAGCCAGCCCTTTTCTGGCTCCATGGGTGGAGGTAAAATACTGCAGTACAGTCAGCCCCTCCCGGAAACAGGCAATGATAGGAGTTTCGATAATCTCTCCAGAGGGCTTGGCCATAAGCCCCCGCATTCCGGCCAGCTGACGCATCTGATCCTTGTTACCCCGGGCCCCGGAGTTGGCCATCATGAATATGGGGTTGAGGCTTACATTGACATCTTCCTGCCCGGTCTCCGGATCCCGGACAATATCCGTGGAGAGCGTTTTCATCATCTCATTGGACACGTCATTGGTGGCCTTGGTCCAGACGTCCACAACCTTATTGTATTTTTCGGTTCTGGTAATTATACCTTCGTTGTACTGGCGCTCGATTTCGTTGATGGTCTCCTGGGAAGTTTCGATAATGTTCTTCTTTTTCTCAGGAATTGTCAGGTCCTTCAACCCGATGGTAATGCCTGCCAAAGTGGAGTACTCATACCCCAGGTCTTTTATCCTGTCGCAAAGAATGACCGTGGCTTTGGTCCCGGCCCAGCGGTAGGTGTTGCCCACCAGCCTGGCAATATTCTTTTTATTGAGTATGCAGTTCACCAGAGAAAAAGGGACGTTTTCCGGTAATAGCTCGTTGACGATTATCCTGCCTGTGGTAGTCTCGTGCAGCTCTCCATCGATGCGGACCTTGATCCTGGCATGCAGAGCCAGGTGGCCTGAGTCATGGGCACAGATAACTTCCCCGGGGTCGGAAAAGATTTTGCCATCTCCCTTCTGCATGGAACGATCCACAGTCAGATAGTAAAGCCCCAGAACAATATCCTGGGAAGGCACGATTACTGGTTCGCCGTTGGCCGGGGAAAGGATGTTGTTGGTGGACATTATCAGCACCCGGCACTCCACGTTGGCCTCTATGGACAGGGGCACATGCACAGCCATCTGGTCTCCGTCAAAGTCGGCATTAAAGGCGGAACATACCAGAGGATGCAGCCTGATGGCCTTTCCCTCTACCAGAATAGGCTCAAAGGCCTGGATACCCAGGCGGTGCAGGGTGGGCGCCCGGTTCAAAAGCACCGGGTATTCCTTGACCACCTCGTCCAGGATATCCCATACCACCACATCTCCACGTTCTACCATCTTCTTGGCGCTTTTGATCGTACTGGCGAATCCTCTCTCTTCCAGTCTGGAATACAAAAAGGGTTTGAACAGCTCCAGGGCCATTTTCTTGGGTAAACCGCACTGATGCAGCTTGAGGTTGGGACCGACCACAATAACCGAGCGGCCTGAATAATCCACGCGCTTACCCAACAGATTCTGCCTGAAGCGCCCCTGTTTGCCCTTGATCATGTCGGAAAGGGATTTCAGGGGGCGGCCGTTGGTGCCGGAAATGGCCTTACCCCTGCGTCCATTATCCAGAAGGGCGTCTACGGCCTCCTGCAGCATACGTTTTTCATTGCGGATAATTATATCCGGAGCCCCCAGTTCCAGAAGTCTTTTAAGACGGTTGTTGCGGTTTATCACCCGGCGGTAGAGGTCATTTAAATCCGATGTAGCAAACCTCCCCCCATCCAGGGGAACCAGCGGCCTGAGTTCTGGTGGAATAACCGGAATGGTTTCCAGTATCATCCACTCGCACTTGTTGCCGGACTCCAGGAAGGCCTCCACAATACGCAAACGCTTGGCCAGCTTTTTCTTCTTGGTCTGAGAACGAGTACCCTCTGATTCAACCCTGAGTTCCGCCCTGAGCTTTTCCAGGTCCAGGTGCATCAAGAATTCCCGTACGACTTCAGCCCCCATGCCGACCTTCACAGTGCCCTCTCCATATGTGTCAAGGATCTGCATGTACTGCTCCTCTGATATCACCTGCTTTGGATTCAATGAGGTTTCGCCTGGATCCAGGACCATGTAGGCATCAAAATACAAAACCTTCTCCAGGTCAGCCATGGTCATGTCAAGCAGGGTACCTATCTTGGAAGGCAGACTTTTCAAAAACCAGATATGCGCCACCGGCGCAGCCAGTTCTATGTGGCCCATGCGATCCCGGCGGACCTTGGAAGCGATGACCTCAACCCCGCATTTTTCACAGACAATGCCGCGGTGCTTCATACGCTTGTACTTGCCGCAATTGCATTCATAGTCTTTTACAGGACCGAATATCTTGGCGCAGAAAAGACCGTCGCGCTCCGGTTTGAATGTACGGTAATTTATCGTCTCAGGTTTTTTGACTTCGCCAAAAGACCACTCCCTGACCTTTTCCGGTGATGCCACCCTGATTTTTATACCTTTCAGTTCCTTGCCGGAAATGGTGCTGGTACTTGAAGACCTTTGAGAAAAAAGATCATCTAAGCTCATATTCTAATCCTCTTATATATATGGACAGTCAAAAGTTTTTTTATTCGTATCTGTTTTTTTTATTCATGCCTGCCCGGCCACTCAAAAAGCCAGGCAGTCCTGATATTTTTCAGGATTTCCTGGATTTCTTTTTTTCGTCCAGCAGAAGATCCACATCCAGTCCCAGTGCCATAAGTTCCTTTATTAGAACGTTGAAGGATTCCGGCATTGCCGACTCAAGGAAATTGTTGCCCTTGACTATCTTTTCATACATGTTCACTCGTCCGGAGACATCATCCGACTTAACAGTGAGAAACTCCTGCAACAGGTATGAAGCTCCGTATGCCTCGATGGCCCACACTTCCATCTCCCCCAGCCTCTGGCCGCCGAACTGGGCCTTGCCTCCCAAAGGTTGCTGCGTGACAAGAGAATACGGCCCTGTGGATCTGGCATGTATCTTTTCATCCACCAGGTGATGCAGTTTAAGCATGTACATATTACCCACTGTTATCCGGTTGTGAAACGGTTCACCGGTACGTCCGTCGTACAGCACGGCCTTGCCGTCATCGCTCAGGCCTGCTTTCTTGAGCCAGGGCCAGATCTCTTCTTCCTTGGCCCCGTCGAATACCGGGGTCTTGGTAAGAATCCCGGGTTCCAGTTCCCGTACAGCCCTGACGAAACTTTCATCATCCATTTCTGCGGCCAGCCTGCTTATCTCAGGAGAGTTGAATATCTCGTCCACTTCCTTTCTAAGGACCCCTACATCAACACCCTCCTCCAGCATCCTGCCAAGCTGCCTTCCCAGTTCCCGGGCAGCCCATCCCAGGTGGGTCTCCATGATCTGCCCGATGTTCATCCTGGAAGGAACACCCAGAGGACTCAAAACAATATCCACCGGCGTACCATCGTCAAAAAAGGGCATGTCTTCCTCAGGCAGGATACAGGAAACAACTCCTTTGTTGCCATGCCTCCCGGCCATTTTGTCTCCGACATTGAGCTTTCTTTTCACAGCCACATAGACCTTAACCATTTTGGTGACGCCGGGCGGCAGATCATCGCCCTCAACTACCTTGTCCCGCTTCTGAGAATATATGTTTTGAATGAACTTGATCTGTTCGTTATACAATTTTATCAGTTGATCAACCGACTCGTTAACCTCTTTGCCGGCAAAGGCACCCATAAGTTTTTTGAGTGGAATCCTGTCCAGGTCTTCCCTTTTCAGGGTGCTGTTGGCTTCGGCCAGTACCTGGCCCTTCTTACGTCCCATGATGCTCTGGGCCAGCCTCTTGCCGGACACCATCTCCCAGACCCTGTCTCTGGTCTGATCCGTCAGACCCTGGACATGCTTTTCCTCGCTTCTGGACACCTTTTCCAGTTCCCTGTCTTCGATCACCTTGGTACGCTCATCCTTTTCTCCCGAGCGCCTGTTAAAAACCTTGATATCTATGACCGTACCCTCGATTCCGGGCGGAACCTTGAGGGAGGTATTCTTGACATCCCTGGCCTTGTCTCCGAATATGGCCCGCAATAGACGTTCTTCCGGCGTGAGCTGCGTTTCGCCCTTGGGCGTGATTTTGCCAACCAGGATATCGTCCTGCTTTATCTTTGCACCGATCATTATGATGCCGCTTTCATCCAGGTACTTGAGCATGTCTTCACCCACATTGGGTATGTCCCTGGTTATCTCCTCCGGCCCCAGCTTGGTATCTCTGGCAATAACTTCAAACTCCTCGATATGTACGGAAGAAAACACGTCATCCTTGACCATACGTTCGGAAATAAGAATGGAGTCCTCAAAATTGTATCCACACCAGGGCATGAAAGCCACTGACAGATTCTTGCCCAAAGCCAGTTCCCCGTCCACAATGCTTGGTCCGTCCGCCAGCACATCACCGGCTTTGACCCTTTGTCCTGAAAGAACTCTGGGCCGTTGCCCGTAGCAGCTGTTCTGGTTGGATTTATGAAATTTCTGCAGGTCATAACACACTGTGTCTACGGAAGTTTTGTCTACAGGCCGGTCATAACTGACTATAACTTTGTTCGCATCCACATACCTCACTATCCCGTCGGCACTGGCTATCTCGCAGCTGCCGGAATCCCTTGCCACCAGGCCTTCCATGCCGGTCCCCACCAGGGGCCTTTCCGGCTTGAGAAGGGGCACAGCCTGACGCTGCATATTGGATCCCATCAGAGCCCGGTTAGCATCGTCATGTTCCAGGAAAGGTATCAGGGAAGACGAAATGGATACTATCTGAGTCGGAGAAACGTCCATATGAGTCACCTGGTCCCGGGAAACCTGGTTTAACTCACCTTGTATGCGTGAAGTAATCTGGTCCGCGCTGAACCAGCCCTCTGCATCCACTGGTGCATTGGCCTGGGCTATCACCTTGTCAGCCTCCTTGGATGCGTCCATGTACTTGATCTCATCGGTCACCCTGCCTTCTTTGACAATTCGGTACGGAGTCTCGATAAATCCGTAGTCATTAACCTGAGCATGAGTTGTCAGGGAAACAATGAGACCAATATTAGGGCCTTCGGGAGTTTCAATGGGGCAAATGCGGCCGTAATGACTGGGATGCACGTCCCGCACCTCAAATCCGGCCCTCTCACGGGTCAGGCCACCAGGCCCCAGAGCCGAAAGTCTGCGCTTATGTGTAACCTCTGATAATGGATTGGTCTGATCCATGAACTGAGATAGCTGAGATGTCCCGAAAAATTCCTTGAGGACCGCGGTCACCGGCTTGGGATTAATGAGATCGTGCGGCATAAGGGTGGCAACCTCCTGCAGGCTCATACGCTCCTTTACCGCCCTTTCCATTCTCACCAGGCCGATGCGGTACTGGTTTTCCACAAGTTCTCCCACCGGGCGTACTCTTCTGTTGCCCAGATGATCAATATCGTCGGCCGGGCCATGGGAGTCCTTGAGCTTAATAAGATGCTTCACCACCCGCAGGATATCCTCATTGGACAGGGTCCTGTAATCCGTAGGCAGGTTAAGTCCCAGCCTGGCATTTAACTTGTACCTGCCCACAGGGGAAAGATCGTAATAGTCTGAATTGCGGAACAGGTTGTCAAAAAAACTGGAAGCAATCTCAGGAGTCGGGGGGGAACTGGGTCGCAACCGCCTATATATTTCCACCTGCGCTTCCATCTGGTCCTGGGTTTTGTCCAGCTTGAGTGTATCCCGCAAGGAAGATGAAACATCCTGTCCTCCGGTATAAAGAATTTCCACATCTTCAATACCTGATTCGTGAATCTTTTCCACCAGCTCCGGCTCCAGGGCATCTCCCAGTTCGGCAAGCACTTCGCCGGAAACCGGATGCACCAGCTCATGAGCCACAAACTGCCCGGGCAGGACAGCTGGATCTACTTCCAGGTGCTCCCTGGCTTTGGCCAGTTGTCTCCAGACCCTCTTGGTAACTGGGCGGCCGGCCCTCACCAGCACGTTGCCCTCGCCATCCTGAACATCAGTGTAGGCAATCTCTTTTCGGAAATGCGAAGATTTGACCCTGCGGTAGACCTTGCCTTCCTTGAACCTGAGCTGCTCCCGGTCATAAAAATAATTCAGGATATCCTCTTCGCTCATCCCCATGGCCTTAAGCAGGATGGTGACATACATCTTGCGGCGACGATCTATGCGAACATACAGGATATCCTTGGGATCAAACTCGAAATCCAGCCATGATCCCCGCATGGGAATAATTCTGGAGCTGTAAAGGATCTTGCGGCTGGTATGGGTCTTGCCTGAGTCATGCTCAAAAATTATTCCCGGGGATCTCTGCAGCTGATTTACAATTATCCGCTCAGTGCCGTTGATAATAAAAGTACCCTTCCCGGTCATCAATGGCAGAGTCCCGAAATAGATATCCTGTTCTTTAATGTCACGCACAGTACGGTTGCCGCTCTCATCATCCACATCGTAAACGATGAGCCTTACCTTGATCCGTATAGGCGCCTCGTAAGTAAGCCCCTTGGACAGGCATTCAGTGACGTCATACTTGGGCTGATTGATTTCGTAACTGACATATTCCAGGGTTGCAGACTTGTTGAAGTCTTCAATGGGAAAAACTGATCTAAATACAGCCTCCAGCCCTTTGTCCTGGCGATTCATGGGGTCTGCTTCTTCCTGCAACAGGTTGAAATATGAGTCCAGTTGCAGCTTCAACAGATGTGGAACATCCAACCCGTATTTAATCTGACCAAAATTTTTGGTAAACAATCCCTTTATCTCCTGGCATAAATTGATTAAAGTCTCATCTGGTCACTACATTATGACCTGCCACTGGGTCCGTACCTGGGAAAAATTGCCCGTAAAGGGCATAAGACCTATTTAATTTTTTTACACTACAGCGACACTTTATTTAAGCTGGAAGGGGACTGGCTTTTCTGCCGCCGGATAGTCCAACCGTTTTACGGTTTGAGGTCGGCAAAAGTGCCTGTCCCCTGTAAGCCTCTCTTAATTTTTCTAAAGCAGGCTATGCCTGCAACCCAGTTATCTGTTATTTGTTAATTGTTAATAGCACTACAGCGAAACTTATTTATTGACCTCCGGGGACTGGCTCTTTTGCCACCGAGATTTTGGAGTATGGCAGGTTGTCAACCAGCAAAAGTGCCTGTCCCCAATTGAGACAGGTTATAAAA
>PWSL01000270.1 GCA_003563255.1 Desulfonatronospira sp.
ATCTTCTCTGGCACGGGAAGCCATCAGGCTTCACACAGGTGCTCCGCACACACGGTTCTGAAGAATAAGATAAACGCGGGACTGCCCCCAGGCCGATTGCGACCTCCCCTGAATGGTTACCCCGTGCCTCATGCAAAGCGCTAAACAGTTACCCGCTCCACTATGAAATAATGCCGCTCACCTAAAAGGAGATTCTGGATTATTTTTTTATGCTTTACAGGAATTGTTTTTCTAACGTATGGGTTATCTGTATAGCGCTTTTAAGTAAAGCAGAAACAGGCACTCCGGGACCCACTTGAGCATCATTTTGTGCTAAAAAAATGTCTCATTTTTGGGGCAAGTGGGTTTCGGAAGAGCCAGTCCCCATGCCACATGCAAAGCGCTAAACGGATACTGTATGTGTTATTTTTGAATTAGCACAATCAAGTGTACTGGTGTGTATCTTTGCCACAATCTCCATATCCGATGTATACATCCAGGAAAACGGAAATCTTTTATGTTCAATGTGACTTTTCTTCCCGCAGGCAAACAGGTGCATGTGCAGCAGGGCGAAAACCTGCTGCGGGCAGCCATGATGGCCGGGGTACAGTTCAGTGCTTCCTGCGGCGGCAGCGGCAGCTGCGGCAAATGTAAGGTTCTGGTGGAAAAGGGTGAGTTTGAGTCTGATATATCTGCCAGAATAAGTGCCGCTGATCAGGAAAAGGGATATGCCCTGGCCTGCATCACCAGGATCAACTCGGATATAGAGGTCCACCTGCCTGAAGATGCCCGGGCAATCGACCGCCAGGCCATTGAAAGGGCCATGCTCACCAGCGTGGAACCTTCCGAGCTGCTTGGCCATATTGAGATCAACCCTTCGGTCCAGAGGATCTATCTGGAACTGCCTCCTCCCTCCCTGGAAGACAATGTCAGTGATGTGGACAGATTGACAAGGGCCCTGGAAAAACAGCTTGGCAGCAAAAAGATCCATCTTTCCTTGCCGGTAATCAAGCAGGCTTCCAGTGTTCTTCGATCTTCCGGGTGGAAGGCCACCTTTACCGTTTTTTCCAATGATGAGGGTTTCGAGGTTACCCAGGCATTTCCCGGCCACAGGACAGAGCCTGTTTACGGTCTGGCCGTGGACATTGGCACCACCACCATCTGCACGGAACTGGTCAACCTGGAAAACGGCCGGGTCCAGGCTCATCGCTCGGACTACAACAGCCAGTACTCCTGTGGAGAAGACGTCATCTCCCGCATAGTCTACGCCTCCAGAAAACGGGAAAACCTTGCCCATATCCAGGGCCTGGCCCACAGCACTCTAAACGGCCTGGTTCAGGAGATGCTCAAGGAGACCGGGGTGCAAAGTCAGGATATAGCCGACGTGGTCATGTCCGGCAATACCACCATGACACACCTGTTTATGGGCGTGGAGCCAGGCATCAGGGAAGAGCCTTATGTGCCGGTGACAAGCGCTCCGCCTGTTCTTCAGGCCGGTGAACTATCCCTGGAGTGGAGTGATTCGGCCAGGATATATCTGACTCCTTCCAGGGCCAGCTATATGGGAGGAGACATTACTGCCGGGCTTATCGGCTCCAACCTCTTTCGTTCGGAAAAGCTGATCCTTTATATAGATGTGGGCACCAACGGAGAAATAGTCCTGGGCGGTTCCGAGTGGCTCATCGGGTGTTCGTGCTCTGCAGGGCCGGCCTTTGAAGGGGGAGCCATCAAGCACGGGATGCGCGCCGCCACCGGAGCTGTGGAGCAGGTCAGGATAGATCCTGTTACCTTTGAACCTATGATTTTGACCGTTGGCCAGTCCAGCCCCAGGGGGATCTGCGGTTCAGGGCTCATTGACGCCATGGCCGAACTGCTCACGGCCGGAGTGATAACCTCCAAAGGACGCTTTAATACAGAACTGGACACTCCCAGGATCCGCGGACAGGAGGCCCTGGAATATGTCCTGGTCTGGGCTGAAGACGCCCAAAATGGTCAGGATATAGTCATCACCGAGGGTGATCTGGACAATCTTCTGCGGGCCAAGGCTGCGGTATTCGCCGGCATCACCACCCTGCTGAACGCTGTGGGCATAACTCTGCAGGATGTGGACGAACTGCTCATAGCCGGAGGTTTCGGCCGCTACCTTGAGCTGGACAAGGCGGTTACCATAGGACTTCTGCCGGAAATCAGCCCGGACAGGGTCAAATACATAGGCAACGGCTCTCTACTGGGATCCAGGGTAATGCTTCTGTCCAGGCGGATGCGCCAGGAAGCCCTGCAGGTCTGCAAAAAAATGACCTACCTGGAGCTCAGCCAGGATCCTTCATTCATGGATCAGTACGTATCCGCTCTTTTTATGCCTCATACGGACATGTCCCTGTTTCCATCAGTTCAGGCCGGCCTTATGGGGTGAGCTTTGGTGGCATAGGGCATGGGGCATGGGGCATGGGGCATAGGGCATGGGGAAGAAGTCAGAGATCAGACGTCAGAGATAAGAGGTCAGAGGTCAGGGGTCAGAAGTTAGATGTCAGAAAAGTCAGAGAGTTGTGATGCCAGGAATCAGTCCCGCACTTACTTTTGCTGGTTATTATCAATCTCAAGAGCAGGAATAAACTTCATGTATCTGTTTAGCACTACAGCGAAACTTATAACATTTTATAACCTGTCTCAATTGGGGACAGGCACTTTTGCTGGTTGACTACCTGCCATACTCCAAAATCCCGGTGGCAAAAGAGCCAGTCCCCGGAGGTCAATAAATAAGTTTCGCTGTAGTGTTAGCGCTTTTAAGGAAAGCAGGGGACAGGCACTCCGGGACCCACTTGAGCATCATTTTGTGCTCAAATCGACTTATTTTTTGGGACAATCACGCCTCAGGCGTGACGGAAGAACCAGTCCCCGTGCTACATGCAAAGCGCTAAACAGATACAATTTCAAAAGTAAGTGCTGAATAAACAGTTAATGCTTCACTTGAAGTTTTAAGTTGTCTTAGGTTTAATCTATAAGGAGAATGTTAAAGTGAGTAAGACCATTGCCCTGGTGGGCAAGGGGGGTACAGGAAAAACCACTCTGTCCTCTTTGATTATCAGGTTTTTGATCCAGGAAGGCCGCGGGCCGGTGCTGGCAGTCGATGCTGATTCCAATTCCACTCTGAACCTGTCCCTGGGAGTGGAAGTGGATAAGACCATCGGCGGCATGCGTGAAGATATGACCCAGGAGATAAGGGATGGAGAAATCCCGGCTGGCATGTCCAAAGAGGCTTA
>PWSL01000338.1 GCA_003563255.1 Desulfonatronospira sp.
GATAATTTCCAGCCCATGGGGGGCTGTCCCCGCATATCATACATGGACTGGATGGTGTCTGCTGAATTTTTTCCGGATATTTGTAAGGGGTTGAGTATCTGTTTAGCGCTTTGGATGTGGCATGGGACTGGCTCTTCCGGGACACACTTGTCCCAGAAAATGAGTCATGTTGAGCACAAAATGATGCTCAAGTGGGTCCCGGAGTTGCCTGTCCCCTGCTTTCCATAAAAGCGCTAAACAGATACGGGGTTGAGATCACAAACCTAGTCAGTTTGAATATTTATAACTATCCCAAAGTCTTATAAAACCGGCTTTTTGGATTATGTCCTCCACTGCAGCCAATCTCCAGGGGGCGCTAAGTTCTTTCTTCCAGGCACCAATGCGGGTTGTCGAAAGAGGCTGGCTTAGACGCATCAGAGTGGAGCTGGTTTTTCCGGTTATGTTTTGCACTTTTTCCAGGTCCTTACTTTCTCCCTGAAAGCCGGCCACACTGTCTTCCCATGGTTCCCGGATAAACTCCAGGATATCGCGCATTGTTTCTTTTGGGTACAGTACAAGGTCCTCATATCTGATCTCGACCATTAACAGCGACCAATTGGTTTTTTTTGCTTCTTCATGAGCACTGATGAATTTTATCCATAGGTTGGAGAAGGTTTCGGGGTTGCTCCATTCTTCCGACTTAAGTGCATTGGATGAATACACATCCCTTGGGTCCCGTACTACATGTATAAAATATGCTTGCGGCCAGAAAGTAAAAATTCGTTCTATATGCAGGGTGTTGGCCGGAGTTTTTTCCACCCATCTTTTTTTTCCATTTAATGATGCATATGTGGACATGAAGCTATCAATGAATGCTTCTCCGGATGAGCACTGCTCAGCCATATCCAAGGCTGCCATTGTATTGACATCATAATATGCTGCCAGGCGAGAAACATGTTCCTGCAAAGGCTCATTCCTGGTTCCATCCCAGTTTCGTTTGTCGGCTTTCAAGTCTTTTCCGGAAAAATCAAGGTCAAACCAGAAAGTCTCCAGTCCCCCGGCAATGTTTGAATGCTTGCCAAGCATGGCCCGTAAAAGAGATGTGCCGGATTTATATAGACCTCCAATGAATACTGGAGAAGACTTTGAATAACTGCTCATCAATTTCCCTGAATTTTATTGGTATTTGAATACATAAATTTGCTAAGAATACCTGAACCAGGATGCGTGGGTGACTTTGTCCCAGAACTCTTCAATATTTCCGGGGCGTTTTGCATTAAATATATCACTGACGGAAAAACGCGCCATGAACATGGGCGCATCTATTTTCATGTTGCCGGCACGCTCCAAGGTGAAGGCAAACTTGATGCCCATTCTTTCCGCTTGATGGGCTACAGTCTTACTGCATGCTTCTCTGAATCCGAAGGGATAGCTCAATGTTGTCACGTTCAGACCAGTCCATTCACTAAGCTTATTCATGGAAGTAACAAAGTCTGACAATGCATTTTCATTGTCTAAAAGCCCCAGGGGACGGTGTGCATGTCCGTGTGTGCCCAGGCACCCGGATTCTGCCAGTTCTGCCGTCATGCATTTGTCCATGTACAGCTCATTGCTCATGCTGGCCTGATCAAAGCCCGCCTTATGAAAGATTTGACCAACTACAAGTTCCTGCTGCTTTTCCTCCAGCACGTGGTTCAGGAAGAATTTGAGTCGGGCATTCTCCACAGAGTCATACCTGTAAACTTTTTGTGCCTTATGAGCATCAGGGAGACTGAACTCCAGGCTTTCTTTTGCCAATACGGCTTGTAAATGCTTCAACAGTCCGTCAGGATGAGTGTAGGCACGGATTATATGGATTTTATGGGTGGTAGTAACAAAACTTTCCTCGATGGGTCTGGTGATTGCATAAAATATCGCTGGAATACCTTTCTTCTGTAAAACAGGCCAGGCGAATTCATACTGTTCTTTAAGACCGTCATCAAAGGTAATGACCACAGCTCTGTCAGGAAGTGAACGTTTACCGTCTACAATATCCACAATATCATCTATGCCCAAAAAACAGGCTGATCTCCCAAGCACATCAAGCTGCAGGGAAAAATCTTCCGGGGTTACTCCGAATATGCTTGGATACGGTGCATCAAAATGTTCTCTGATGTAATGGTAGTTTATTGCTATGAGCATGCTTAAATTTTAAGTGTAAGTCAGTAGTTGAAATAATGTATGGCAATTGCCTATGCCCGATATGATTTGGGGGTTGTCCATACTCATTGGTCACTGTCCATCAGGTAACCGCGAGTGGCAAGATCCTCTCCCAGCAACTGGGCGAGTTTCCGGTTCTGCCTGCCATAATGGGTCCGGACCAGATCAAGTAATTCCTGGTTGTTTTCATTGGCAGTTTTTAGTCCCAGCATGTAGAGAAAGGCATAAGATAGATTAATGCCCTCACCTGGGCACTTTATATTTTTTACCACCCTGTCCCAGACCTTGATACCCGTCGGGGAAGGGTTGGCTGTATTGTCTATAGCTGACAAAATTATTTCAGGAGTTAGACCAAGGAATTTTGCCAACTGCTCTGCAAAATGGTATGGGCTCTGTTTTAGATCTTCATAAAAAAGAAGTTTTACATTCTGGTGGCCGACTATTCTAGAATAACAATTAAACAGATCAAAGTAATTCATGACTGAAAACCAGCAGGATTCCTGGTTTTGCATACCCATCCTCGACCATGCAACAAACTCGGGTACAAAAAGAGTTCGCATCAATTTTCTGGCCTGCTTGTTCAATCTGTCTTTCAAATAGTGACGAGAGGTATCGAACAGGCCCAGAGCAGCCCAATGTTTGCGAATTCTCATTTGAGAAAACCTTGACTTCATCAAGCCCTGTTGTCGTCTAAGGGTTATAATTATTTTGGCCTTTGGGTCGATTCTGGATAATCGCCTGGCGTACAAATCTTGCACAGCCAGCGTGTTCCCAAGTGAGGTGACTTTTTCGTCAGAGATTAATACCAGTTTGCTTTGTGCCGACCTTTTTATCTCGGACAGAGTATTCCTAGCATCCTCTATGTCGGTAGCAGAATCTGGAAGGGGTATACCAACCCCAGCAATTCTATGAAATTTACTAACTTTATGATCCAGTTTTCTGGAGGGGGTAAAAAGAGATTCGTCGGAAAACAGAAATTTTTGAAGAGTGGTAGTCCCGGTCCTGGGCAGTCCGATATGCAGTATCATCTTAGTTTCCCTGTTTATCCTGC
>PWSL01000241.1 GCA_003563255.1 Desulfonatronospira sp.
CTGGGAGACGAGTTTCTTGATGAAATTGAAGAGGGATTGACCAGAATTCATCAGTTTCCAATAGCTTGGTCAATTTATGAAGGTGAATACAGACGTTATCTTTTGAAGCGTTTTCCATATGCCTTTTTTAGCTTTTACAGTATAATCGACTGCTTACAAAAGGGAGCATGCTAAAAAGTGCATTAAAAGTCAATCAATTTATCGCAAAATACAGTTAAATTTCAAGCTGTTAAATGATTCCTGATGGAAACTAATTAATGATGGTTGTGTCAAATTTACGGTGGTTGTATTGTATCGTATAATTGCCTAAACATTATTGGAGAATTTTCATGCACTTTAGCATTCCATTGAAACAAATGAGCGTCGAGGACAAGCTACGGGCTATCGAAGAAATCTGGGCGGATCTTTCTGGTGCACCAGAGAATATTCCCTCTCCATCCTGGCACGCGGATGTCTTACAGGCTCGAGAAAGGCGAATCTCCGAAGGGAGGTCACATTTTCTGGATATAGCAGAAGCCAAAAATGTTGTGAAGGAACAACTCAAATGAGGGTTCAAGTTCTTGAAGAGGCAGCTGCTGACTAAGCAGACGGGTTTCGATTTTATGAACGACAGGCCGACGGTCTTGGCGATTATTTTCTTGATTCACTATGGTCTGATATTCAATCATTGAGAATTTCTGGGGGCATTCATGCCGTCCACTACGGATATCATCGCCTTATTTCTAAGCGGTTTCCTTATGCAGTGTACTACCGCATTGAGGATGGTGTAGCGCGCGTCCGAGCCGTACTCGACTGTCGCCGGGATCCGAAATGGATATCGGAACATCTCGATTAAAAAAGGACAATATGCCTGCTGATGGAAGCTTGGTTTAAAAGGGTCTTAAAGCTGTTTTCCAACCCTTGAGGGATATTTTTTATGTTAGCCGCAGGAAAGAACATGGGGCATTACTGCAGACTCTGCGGAAGAACAAGACCAAATGAGAGATTTTCTGGCAACGGACATCGGATTCATGTTTGCAATGATTGCGCGAAGATTCCAAAGGCGGATCGGGATGCCATTGAACAGGAAGAAGAGATGTTCGGTTTTATGAGGCAATCACACATATCGGACAAGAATATTGCCAGACTACGCGTACTGTCGGCGTCAGATAATTCGCGGATAGCTGACTTGGCTTCTCTGGTTCTTGATGTCGCCAAAGTCAAGCCATATAAGAAACGTCGCCTCAAGGTGTTGGCGAGAGAGCGTAGAGATCTGCTCGAAGCTCTTGAGAGAACTGGTTTGATTCATGTGCATCATTGGTAGGCAATGGGCTAACAACTGCTTTGAGTCCGAAGGCTCACCCTTCCGCTGCGCTTCGGGACAAGCTGCGGCTCCAGCTGAACGTTATACTGCCATTTTTTTGCAGCGGCAGTAGGCAGTGATCTGTGGTCAGTGCGATCGCCGGGGACAGCCTGCTGGTCATGAACAGCCTTCTGCACACTTCAGGTCAAGAGCAAGATGTGTAACGGAGCGCAGGGAAATAATCCCCCCGCCTGGTCTTGAATCCATCATTGACTTTTTGCAGCGCATAAGTCAGCACATAAAAAATGTGCAAGCATGTTCCATCTGCGTGTAGGCTGAAGAAGAGCAGGCCGTTGTTTTTAAGGATTTTCTTGGCAGGCGGCCAAGGCCGAGAATGCCCTGAATTCTAATTTCCAGTTTACAGCTGCGATCAAAAGGTTGCCGGAACTGACGTCCACTTTCGACAGGGACCGGGTTGCAGTCATAACTCGACTTAGCTTATAGACAGTATTTTCGATGAAATCTGTAAAAAGCCCCTCTGGAGTTGATCGTGACTTCCTCCAAAACCAAGCATATCATGCAGGAAATAGTTGTAGCCAAACGGATACTTGTAATCCGGGAACAAAAAGTAATGATCGACTCGGACCTGGCAGAAATCTATTCCGTAACGACCAAGCGTTTTAACGAACAGGTCAGGCGAAATATCAATCGCTTTCCTGCAGACTTCATGTTTCAGCTAACCGTTGAAGAAAAAGCCGAGGTGGTCGCAAATTGCGACCACCTGGCAACCCTCAAGTATTCTCCTCACCTTCCTTACGTGTTTAACATGGGGCAATAAGGGCAGCCTCTGTTTTGAACTCCCCAAAAGCCGTGGATATGAGCGTTTTTGTTGTCAGAGCGTTTGTTCGTATGCGGGAGATATTGTCCACGCACAAACAGTTGGCTGAAAAACTCCAGGAGCTGGAAAACAAGGTCACAGATCATGACCAGGCCATAGCTGAATTGATTGAGGCCATTCGCGAGCTGATGTCGTCTGGCATTCGGGAGCAAAAAGCCATTGGGTTTACGGCTGATATTCACAAGAAAGGCGACTTGTAAATTTTGCAAAAAATCATGATATCAGCCAACTGTACATGTTATCGTATAACTTCGCTTGAAAACTCAGTGTATCGATAACGATATCAGATAGTTACAAGTAATGTGCGAGGTCAGTCCCTGATGGTATATACGAGGGCAGGCTCAGTCCTTCTTTCAAGACTCACAGGGCGCATGCCAGGCATGTGCAGACTACGGTCAGGGAAAAACAAAACAGCATTGCCTGTCCCAGGTGCGGCAGTGAAATGGTTCTGCGCCGTTCCAAAAAGGGCGGCGACCAGAGTAGCCAGTTCTGGGGATGCTCCAGATACCCCCGGTGCAGGGGCACAGCCAACATCGCCTGAAAAACCGGCCATGTAAAAAGTTGTTACGGGCAGCCGGCACTTATGGGATCGGGCCTGAGCAGGCTGTTGAACTTATTTAATAAATACCCATACACGCCTCAACAAAGCTTTTTTGGTAATATTCAGGGAACAGGGTGAGGTCAGGAGACTGCGCTGGTAACCGGCTTACTCTAACAATGCCCATTTTGGGGTTGAAGCAGGCGTGCTAAGGCAGAAAAACAGTCTGTTTTGGAAGGTATCGCGTGAAAATTCAATAGATTAACTCGGTCCGACCTCTAATCCGGGGCCTTGCTGCTTTTTTTATCTGTAGATCCGGCGTATTAATCTTATTTTAAGGACCAGTTATGAACAGCACAGATGCAAGTGATTCAGGAGCGTCGTCATGGTCACCTTCCCCTGCCTGGTCCGGGTTCGTAAGCAGACTGGCATCAGTACTCCAGAATTTGCAGGAAGATCAGTTCCTGATAGTTTCAGTCAAGAAATCCAGCCTATATGTC
>PWSL01000332.1 GCA_003563255.1 Desulfonatronospira sp.
AAAATTATGATCATTCTGGTACTGAATTCAGGCAGTTCATCTGTAAAATATCAGCTCCTGGACATGCAGGACAAAACCCTCATGGCCTCCGGGCTGGTGGAGCGCATCGGGCAGTCCGGTTCAGCCTACAAACATGAGCGCCTGCCTGGAACCGACACCAGCCAGGTGTTTTCAGACGAACAAGACATCCCGGATCACTCCACAGCCCTGGACCTGGTGGTAAAACTCATCACCGGAGAGCAGACCGGAGTAATAAAGGACGTCTCCAGCATAAACGGCATCGGCCACCGCATTGTTCACGGAGGTGAAGACTTCAACACCCCCATCCTGGTGGATGAGGACGTTGTAGAAGGCATCCGGGCCCAGATACCCCTGGCCCCGCTGCACAACCCCGGAGGGCTGGCCGGCATAGAGACAGCCAAGAGGCTTATGCCCGGAATTCCCAATGTGGCCGTGTTCGATACCGCCTTTCACCAGACCATGCCTCCTGAGGCTTACCGCATGGCCATACCTGCAGAGCTTTACAGCGAACTGAAAATCAGGCGCTACGGCTTTCACGGCACCTCACACCTGTATGTGGCCAAGCAGTGCGCCGCCACCCTGGGCCAGACCCTGGAGCAGACCAGCTGCATCACCGTGCACCTGGGCAACGGCTGCTCCATGGCCGCAGTAAAACAGGGACGCTGCGTGGACACCAGCATGGGTCTGACACCGCTGGCCGGGCTGGTCATGGGCACCCGCAGCGGAGACGTGGACCCGGCCCTGCATGCTTTTCTGGCGGACAAAAAGGGTTATTCCATTCAGGACATAGACAACCTGTTAAACAAGAAAAGCGGCCTCCTGGGACTGTGCGGCGACAATGACATGCGCGACATCCATGCCCGCATAGACAAGGGGGACAGCGATGCTGAGCTGGCCCTGAAGATATTCTGCCGCAGGGTGACCCAGTACATAGGTCAGTACATGGCCATACTGGATAAAACCCAGGCTATCTGCTTTACTGCCGGAGTCGGCGAAAACGATGAGCGGGTGCGCGAGCTTTCCTGCTCCACTCTGTCCGGTCTAGGGGTGGTCCTGGATAAGAAGCGCAACCAGGAAGTCCGCAGAGGTGAGATATGTGAAATAAGCTCCCCGGAAAGCCGGGTAAAAGTGTTGGTCATCCCCACCAACGAAGAACTGGAAATAGCCACCCAGACTGCACAAGTCCTGTCCAGTTGAAAGGTCAAACGTGAACCAGCAATCATAGAGGTAAAAAATGCAAAATGAAATGGTGGAAACCTTTACTGCCAAAGCCAAGGCTGTATCAGCAGAAGTCCGGCATATCAAAAGCATGCAGGAGGCCTTCGACTATACGGTCAATACCTGCGTGGACAAGGAAGCCTGTCAGTTTCTCATGGCCGGCTGTGAACTGCCGGTCTCTGACGAGGCCCAGCAGCTGTGTGAAATAAAGCCCGGAGAAAAAGTTATCGCTGCCCCGGCCCTGGACGACAAGAACCTTTCCGGGCTTACCTCCCAGGCGGAAAAACAGGGCATTACCACCATTACCAGTGATCTGCGCCGATATCTTGGCGGAGTGGATATCGGCCTGGCTGTGGCTGATCTGGGACTGGCGGAAACCGGCACCCTGGTGCTGAAATCAGCCTCCGAGGACCTGAGGCTGGCCACCATGATCTGTGAGATAAATGTCATGGTTCTGCCTCTGTCCCGCATGCGCCAGGGCTCTTATGACGCTGAAAAAGAACTCTCGGAAATGCTGAGTGACGGGGCCAACTACCTGTCCTTTATCACCGGAGCCAGCCGCACCGCCGACATAGAAAGAGTACTGGCCCTTGGTGTGCATGGCCCCCTGGAACTTCACATATTGCTTTTGGAGGATGCCTGATGCTTAACGCAGACAATCTGAAAGACTACCTGAAAGAGATTGAAGAGCAACTGCAAAACGATTTTCAGCGCAAGACCCTGGATACTTTTGCAGTGGCCTACCGTACAGGACGGGCCAATGCCTTCGCCGGAATGGATATAGACTCGCTGGTGCAGGAGATAGCCGAGGCCAAGGACTCTTCCCTGTCCCGCATGGACGCCTTGTACAAGGAGTTCAAGAAAAACGCCGAGGCTTTGGGAGTAAAGGTTCATCTAGCCAAGGATCCCAAAGAGGCCAACGAGATAATCGCCTCCATAGCCAAAGAAAACAACTGCAAAAATATTGTCAAAGCCAAGTCCATGACCGCCGAGGAAATCCATGTGAACACCCACCTGGAAAAGGAGGGCTACAGGATTGTGGAGACCGACCTGGGGGAATGGATAATCCAGCTTCGAAACGAGCCTCCTTCACACATGGTCCTGCCGGCCATTCACCTGTCCAGGTACCAGGTTGCAGACCTCTTTGAGGGAGTGACCAGGAAAAAACAGGACACGGATGTACACAAGCTGGTCAAGGTGGCCAGGCGGGAACTGCGCAAGGAATACGCCTATGCCGACATGGGCATCACCGGAGCGAACTTCGCCATATCCGAAACCGCCACCCTGGGCATGATAACCAACGAAGGCAACGGACGTCTGGTGACCACCCTGCCCCGGGTGCACGTGGCCCTGGTGGGCCTGGAAAAACTGGCTCCCAAGCTGAGAGACGCCCTGCGCCTTTTAAAGGCCCTGCCCCGCAATGCCACCGGCCAGCAGATAACCTCGTATGTCAGCTGGATCACCGGACCCAATGAATGTAAAAGCGCACCGGATAACAAAAAGATCATGCACGTGGTCTTTCTGGACAATGGCCGGCGCAAACTGTCCACGGACAAGAATTTCTCCCAGATCCTGCGCTGCATCCGCTGCGGTGCCTGCGCCAATGTCTGTCCGGTGTACCGCCTGGTGGGCGGGCACAAGTACGGATACGTATACATCGGGGCCATCGGCCTGGTGGCCACATACTTTTTCCACGGCAAGGACAAGGCCAAACTTTTGGTGCAGAACTGCGTAAATTGCGGAGCCTGCAAGGAAATATGCGCTGCCGGAATCGACCTGCCAAGGCTCATCAAGGACATTCACGCCCGGATCCAGGACGAGGATGGTCATCCCCCCAGGTCCAAGCTTCTAGGCATGGTCATGAAAAACCGCCGCCTTTTTCATTCGCTGCTTAAAAACATGCGCTTCGCCCAGCTGCCCTTTGCCGACACCGAGGCCAGATACGTGCGGCACCTGCCCTCCATCTTCATGAAGGA
>PWSL01000369.1 GCA_003563255.1 Desulfonatronospira sp.
CCTGGCCTATACCAGGGGAGACAGGCGCGTGAAGCTGGAAGTCAAGGTTCCTCCGGGCACCAGGGAGGGCACGGTCTTGCGGGTTAGAGGGAAGGGCCTGGAAGGGAGCCCGGGGGAGCAACCGGGCGATCTTTATTTGCGATTGCATATCAGCAAGGTTTGAAATCCTCTCAGGGCTAATTCCAGAGTAATTATTCTCCCAAAGATCCAGTGAATAGTTGTACAGTGTTAAGGTTATAGGGTGGCAAAAGAGTCTCGTTCAGGGCGAACTGTTGTCGGAACTTAAACGCAACCAGAGCACTGATCAAACAGTAGATCAGGCCTTGCGCTATAGGGGACTGGCTCTTACGTCACGCCTGAGGCGTGATCGTCCCAAAAAATGATATATTTTAAGCACAAAATGATGCTCAAGTGGGTCCCGGAGTGCCTGTCCCCTGCTTTCCTTAAAAGCGCTGACAGATACATCTTGACTAAATTTAGTGTATGTGGCAGTATTACAAAAAATACAAAGGGGAAGTTATGGAGGACACAAAAATGCACACTGTCAGACTCCCTGTCGGTCTATCTCAAAGGCTGGTGCTTTTATCCAAGGCTACACAACGCACAAAATCCTATTTTATACGAGAGGCTTTGGAAAGGACTCTTGAAGACCTGGAGGACGCATATTTGGCTGAAACCGCATACGAAGAATTTTTGAAGAGCGGAGAGAAAGCCATACCCCTTGAAGATGTGGAGCGAGACATTGGCCTGGAAGATTAGCTTTACTCCAAGGGCGAAAAAAGAACTCAAGAAGCTGGGCAGACAAGAATCACAAAGGGTCATTAGATACCTTAAAGAGCGTGTGGCTCAGGACCCGAGAGCTTTGGGCACAGTCCTTAAGGGACAGCTGCGGGAGTTTTGTCGATACCGGGTTGGGGATTACCCTGTTCTGGCCAGAATTCAGGACAAAAAGCTCCTTGTTCTTGTCGTCCATATAGGACATCGAAGCATAGTTTATCAACACCCACCGTAGAAGATGTGACTGCAAAAAGTCATTTTTGCAGTCACAGATGTCAGAGATCAGACGTCAGATATCAGTAAAAACAAAGACTTATATAGATTTTTTTTCGGAATTATTCATTTTCTCGACTTTTTGCAGGTGCACCTACAAAATCGCTCTGAAAAGACTATGGCACTGAGGGCCAGGGGACCACAGTGTATGTCAGCCTGCCTTTCAAGATGCCTGAGGAAGGATTTCTGCCGCAGCAGGAACAGACCGGGCAATTGGACCAGGCGAAAAAGGCGCTGCATATCCTTCTGGCTGAAGACGATGTCTCCAACCAGTATCCCCTAAGGAAGCTGCTGGAGATTATGGGGCACAGTGTGACCCTGGGTGAAGACGGTCAGCAGGTCCTTGATCTGCTCAAAGCCCAGGATTTCGATGTCATTCTGATGGATATCCGCATGCCGGTCATGGACGGAGTTGAGACCACAAGGATAATCCGTTCGTCAACTGATCTGGGGATCAAAAAGGACATCCCGATAATTGCTCTTACTGCCTATGCAATGCAAGGAGACCGGGAAAAGTTTCTGGAGGCAGGCATGGACAACTATCTTGCCAAGCCGGTGCAGTTGAAAGATCTGGCAGAGGCTCTTTCCAGGTATTCCGGATAAAGCACGAAACAGTGTAACTCTGACATACACCATATAAAGAAATGATGCAATGGACATGAATACGCAAGACGGCCCGGTTGATGGCCTTGGCCGGCCATCTCCATTGGCCTGGACCGCCTGGATAATACTTGGCTTGTTCGTCCTGGCCGGGTTGTTTGTGGTCAGCCGCTACAACTATCTCCTGTTCCACACCCTGGTGGAGATGTTTTCCATTGCCGTGGCCTGGTCCGTGTTCATGCTCGTCTGGAACGCCCGTGACTACCTGAGGGACCACGCCCTGCTCAGCCTTGGCGCGGCCTACCTGTTTATCGGCTTCCTGGACCTTCTGCATACCCTGTCCTTCAAAGGCATGGGCGTGTTTGCCGAACACTGGGGAGCCAATCTGCCCACTCAGCTTTGGATCGCGGCCCGATACATTGAAGCTGCTGCCCTGTTCACGTTCGTCCTGCTTCTTGGTCGACGCGTCAGGCTTGTGCTGCCTTTGGCAGGCTGGGCCGCGGTCGCCGGATTGCTGCTCCTGGCGATATTTGTCTGGCGCATCTTTCCGGACTGCTTTGTTGACGGCGTCGGCCTGACCCCTTTCAAGGTGGGCAGCGAGTACCTGATATGCCTGGTCCTGCTGGCGGCAATAATCCTGCTCCGGCAGCGGCGTGAAATGATCGATGCCATTGTCTACCGATTGATGCTTGCGTCCATGCTGATCACTATCCTGGCCGAGCTGTCCTTCACCCTTTATGTGGACGTCTACGGCATCTTCAACCAGGTCGGACACTATTTCAAACTGATTTCCTTCCTGCTCATCTACCTGGCCCTGATCCAGTCCGGTCTGCGCAGGCCATTTGCCCTGTTGTTCCGTACGCTTGACCAGGAAAGAACAGCTTTGCGCAAGAGCGAAGCCCTGTTCAGAAAAATCTTCGAAATCCTGCCCATCGGTCTGTGGGTTGCGGACAAGAACGGAAAACTCAAGCAAGGCAACCCGGCAGGGGTAGCCATCTGGGGGATGGAACCTAAGGTCGGTCAGGATGAATATGGCGTTTTCAAGGCCAGACGTCTGCCTTCAGGCGAGGAAATCGCCCCGGAAGACTGGGCCTTGGCGCACACCGTGAACAAGGGCGTGACCATTGTCGATGAACTGCTGGAAATTGATGCATTTGACGGCAAGAAAAAGATAATCCTCAATTATACCGCCCCCATCCTGGACAGCAACGGGGAAATGGAAGGAGCCATTATCGTCAACCAGGACATCACCGAGCGTCAACTGGCCGAGGAGAAAATCAGGCTGATGAACCAGCAGCTTGAAAAGTCCAACGCCGACAAGGACAGGCTGTTTTCCTATGTGGCCCATGACCTCAAGTCGCCCATTTCCGGCTTTGTGAACCTGACTCAGGTTTTATCTACGGATATTAAGGCTTTTTCCCTTCAAGAACTTGAACTCTTGGCCGGGGAAATGCACAAGAGTTCAGAGAACTTGTATGCTCTTCTGGAAGACCTCCTGCAATGGGCTAAAATGAAACAGGGGGTACTGGCTTACACACCAGAATCAGTCTGTCTGAACGATATCG
>PWSL01000290.1 GCA_003563255.1 Desulfonatronospira sp.
TCAATAGCCATCCACTGGATCTCGTCAAGGTTTATGCCAGTACCGATACCAGGCAGGGCCAGATACCTGTAAGGTGCGCCTCGGGATACCAGTTCGGCTAAGGTCTGATTGTAATTTATGGCTGGTTTTTTGTTTGCGTTTTGGACATAGAAGCCAGCAGCACCACCGTGGGCCAATAGGGTTAGGGACTGCAGAAGCGAAGCAAGATATAAATCCGGCAAAGCTTTATTCAAATCTGCAATTTTTACTGGACCTTTATTAAGTTTGTCCCAATCGCTTCATAGAATACAAACCCTCCACACCGCCTATGGGCGTGAATTTCCTTGTATCCTTGGAGCCCAGCAGGTGCTTTACCTGGTCAAATATTTACCCCGTAAAATTTCTTTTCATTTTACTGGGGCCTCCTGAACAAAGTCTTTCCCGCCGATCACCCCGGAATCAGTAAAATACCGGCATCTGTACCTGAAGCGCTCTACCCTGGAAATCTTATAGCCCGTTTGACGGGCCTTGGCCACAACCTTTTGATCAATTCCTCTTCTTGTTTTTTCCCACTGACCACTGACCTCTGACGTCTGATCTCTGTCTGTTGCCCCGGTCTCATACACACAAACTCCCTGTACTTGCGGAAAATCTGGGTGGATTCTCAATGAAGATTGTTTCAGATTTACTTTGGGCATAGTTAAACCTCCTTGCTATAGTGCCTTTAAAGCTTTCACAAGAAGGCTACGGGATTTTGAATCCACAGAAGGCATTTTAAAGGCCCTGAAGGCAAATAGATGAGGTAAGGCTGAAAGCCCTGTGTGGGGGCGTGAAGGCTGTTCTTGAGGATGTGAGGGTAAAATGCCCAGTCTGCATCCTATTAACAACGAATCAAAGCACAGCTGGTTGACAATATTATAGCATCTTTGCTATAAACAATGTCTTTGAGCGAATGGACTGTGGAATTTCTTAACGACTCCGTGGAAGCAGAGTTTGACAACATTCCTCCACAGGTGAGAGCTAAAGCGGTTCAGATATCCAAACTCATTACTGAGTTCGGCCTTGCCGGTTTAAGCATGCCTTATATCCGCCATGTGCAGGACAAGATCTGGGAGATCAGAGCATCACACGGAAGGTGCTTGTATATCACTGCAACCGGGCGCAAGGTGGTAATCTTGCGGTGTTTTTTCAAAAAATCAAACAAATTACCGAAGAAGGAACTCAAAATCGCACTTGAGCGAGCCAGGGAGATAGACAATGGGTAAGAGCATGGAAGAAAAACACAGAGAAATGCTTGACCGTGATCCGGGGTACGCCCTTGAATATGCCCGCATGGAAGAAGAGTTCCAGTTTGTCAGGGAACTGATCCGGGCCAGGGTGCGGGCGGGGATGACCCAGCAACAGGTAGCCGAGAAGATGGGAACCACCCAGTCTACTGTTGCCAGGCTGGAATCCGGCGGTACTATGCCCAGCCTTAGAAGCCTTCAGAAATACGCCTGGGCTACCGGGAGCAAGGTCAAAATTTCACTTGAGGACGGCTGAGTGGCAGTCGAAACCACAACCATGTTGCATTTTTTGCCTGAAGATCTTAATATTGATGTCAGACACAAGGAGGCACAGTCATGGATATGAAAAAATCATCCTACGTTCAGGAAATTTACCGAGAAGTAGACGTGACTCCAGAAGAATATCTTCCTGCACTACTGGAGATTGTCAGGGGATTTCGACATGGAATACTGAAACCAGCGGATGAAAGCTTTAAGCAGGGCATGCAGGATGTTGTTGAAGAGAACACCAAGCCTGTCTCAGAACTCTGGAAAGGGATAGATGCCTGAAGTTTGTTTTACCTTCGAATTCAAGAGAAATCTCAGAACTCTGGCTAAAAAATATCGGTCCATCAAAGCTGATGTTCAGCCTGTCATCGATGAACTGGAAAGCGGCGCACTACCCGGTGAACAGGTTCCTGGAGTTAAGCTGGCTATTTTCAAGGTCAGAATACAAAACACTGACATCGAGAAAGGCAAACGATCTGGATATCGTTGCATATACTACTTGAAAACCCGGAACCAGATATTTCTGGTAACAATCTATTCCAAGCTGGACCAGGCAGACATTTCAAGCAGGAGAGTGAAGCAAATCCTCGCTGAAATGGGAATGTAGGTTGTTCACCCACAACTTTATATTGGCCTACATAGATCAACTAAGCTCTTCGATTTCTTCTGGTTCTTCCTCTTTTGCCGCCTTGAGTTTTTCATCCAGCTCCCTGAGACTGCTTGCAAGACCATTGAGAATATTGCTCACTTGAGAAGCCGGAATAATCAGAGTTCCGGCTTCCACCTGAGAATCATCTGCCCCTCGCTGGGTGAGCATAATCCTCAAATTGCCATTAGACAAAGTCACTTTCGAAATACCATCTGCGAATACGTGCATAGTTAATTCTCCTGCTATATCTTTATCTTATCCCAATCAATATCCAGCTCCCCATCATCCTTGAGCCGAACACCCATATCATCCCTGAACACTTGCTGGTCTCAGAGACTTGGCCTATACTCAGGTTGGCGCTCACAAATGTCCCAGTTCTTCCGTTCTCTTGCAATAAAGAGCCGGAGGAGCGAAGAAATTCATCACCATTGACATTTGTCAGGAAATGAATACATTGACTACCTGTATTCATAAGAGGAGAGTAAAAAAATGCCTACTTCTGTCCGATTGCCAAACGAATATGAGCAAAGACTGGATTATCTGGCCAAACGAACGGGGCGCTCCAAAGCGTTTTATATCAAACAACTTATCATGGAACACCTTGATGACCTTGAAGATGTTTACTTGGCTGAACAAAGGCTGGAGCAATTGCGGCAAGGCAATGATGAACTGATAAAAGGCGATGAGTTCTGGAGCGGATTAGATGTGGACGATTAAGTATCTTAAATCCGCTCGGAAAGATGTCCAAAAAATTGACCCTCAAATCCGTAAGCGAGTCCGGGAATATTTGGAGCAACGGATTGCCAGGCTTGAGAATCCACGTCAGCTCGGTGAGCCACTAAAAGGACAGTTGACCAAGCTATGGCGTTACCGAGTTGGAGACTACCGGATTGTTTGTGAACTGCGAGATCACGAGCTGATCGTGATTGTGGTTCGGATAGGACATAGAAAAAATGTGTATAAAAACTACGACCTTGAGCTATAGCAATATAAGGATCTTCCCCCACCACATCATTCCATGATGCGGGCA
>PWSL01000267.1 GCA_003563255.1 Desulfonatronospira sp.
GTTTGAATCGATGGAAGTGCTATATAAGGCATTGCTATATGGATATAAGATACAAGCTCCAATAATTAATGATAGTTCATGATAGAACAGCAGCGATATTTTTCTTTAATTTTGTTAATCTAACCATACACACTTGAGGTTTAATACATAAGTTGCCCTATACAAATTTGAGGGTTAATGGATAGCTACGTTCAACATATCAAAATAATGGCATTTTTGCATACTTTTGATGCCAAAAAAACGATGCACTAAGCTCAATAACGAATCAACTCTCTTATTTTTGACAAAAAATACATTACGCAAAATCTGTTCCGGGAACTGCTGGCTTCCGGCCAGGACAAAAATGATTTTCTCTTCATCAATCTCTTAATCCTGTTAATCCTGTCAAAAAAGCTCTTTTCTTTATTGGGTTGCGGGCAAAGCCCGCGTTAGGCTTTTGTTCTTCAACAATTAACAATTAACTGATATCAATTTCTTGTTTTTTGTGACCCGGTTAAACCCAGCAAAGCTGGAACGTGAGGCGTTGTTTAATCACGCCATAAGCGTGACAGGCAGGGTTTCAGGAGTAAGCCACTAAGGCGTTGTGAAAAAAATTTGACTGTCCAGTTGTAATGAAATCATGGTTGAACTTTTAGCCCAGTACGGATAGAAAACATCTGTTTTCAGGCAACCATTCAGGGAGGCGCAGGATACCCCGGTAAGCACCATCCAGGATCCCTTTAATGGTAACGATATTTACCCAATTGAACCGAAGTATCTGTTCAGCGCGTTTAAGGAAAGCAGGGGACAGTCAACCCCCGCACTTATTTTTCAGTAATGATTTTCACATCAGCTAAAAATTAGTGCTGGGAGATCCAGTCCCCTTGCTACATGCAAAGCGCTGAACAGATACGAATCGCAAATGGTGCATGCTCACCTGCACAGGAGTTTGAATATGGAGAGAGTGCTTTTACTGGGTTATGGCTCTTTGGCATTCAAGGCGGCCCAGTTGATAAAGGAGTTAAAGCCGGAAGCGGACCTGCTTTGGATAGCCGAGTACAGCGAGGAAAAATATCCCCTGGAAGTGGTGGAGCTGTTGCTCGGCCTGGGCGATATTCCCGCCGGATGGCCCCGCACCAGGGCCAAGATCAAAACTGATTTTGAAAAAAGGACCCGTCTGCCTCATATCCAGCCAAAGCTGGTCAAAAAGGTCCGCTTCGACAAAAAATCCAGTGAGGTTTCTTTTCTGTCCAATTCCGGAAACATGAATTTTTATTATGACCAGGCCTTTGTCTTTCCCGGACCGGCCTTCAAGGCCCCTGAGCGTGCCCCTGAAGATGGGCTGTTGTGGCCACAAAGCTCCTGTGTGGAGCATCTGGTTTCCAACTGGAATCAGGTCGATGTTGTCCAGGTGGTTGGAGACGACCTGTCCGCGGTACAGGCCATGGCCAGCGGTAATAAGCCTGTAGAATGGTTGAGATCTGGTAATTTTTTTTCCAGACAGATACAATTTTTCCTGGATGAATATTTGATATCCAGGGGTGCAATTGTTTGCATGGATTCTGATCCCGGTCACAATATTCAAGGCGGTGCCGGTGATGGTCCCCGTAAAGCAGCAGTTTACTGCAGCACACCTGTGCTGGATCTGGAAAGACTGGCCTTGATGGGTATTGATGCCCCTGAACAGGACTCTCGCAACCAGGCTGTATTTATTCAGGATAATGTCTGCCTGATAGCCCCTTATGCTGCACAGAATTATTATCCGGGGGCAACACCTTTAGACAATGGTGTGGAAACAGCTTCCCAGGCTGTAAAAAGTCTTCTGGGAAAACACGCATTGATCTTTCCGGAACATGGTTCCCGGGTCTGGAACCTTGGCGGTCTGTATGCCGGTATCACCGGCATGAGCGTGCAGCAGGCTCTGGACAGGGGCTACAAACCGGAATGGGGCATTGTCAGCGGTCCTGAGCGCCCCCTTTCAAACCAGAGGCATGCAGCGCATCTCATTGTAGACACTGAATCCAGATGTATACTGGGTATGGAGGGTGCAGGCAATAATGTTCCGGCCTGGGTGGAAATGATAAGCCTGCTCATATCCAGACAGGGCAGCCTGGATGATCTTCTAAATCAGGAGCTCTTTTCATGTGAGTTCGGCCTGCATCCACTCAAAAGATGCGCCCGTATTGTCAAAAACAAGCTTGAATCCAACGTTCTGGGGATAAACCCAGACGAGCTAGAGCAGTCTTATGCACAGGGTGCCGAGTTTTTTGTCCTGGATGTTCGAAGCCCTGAAGAATTTAAAGACTCCAGGATCGCAGGGGCTGAAAACATACCCTTGCCGGAACTTAAGAAAAAGGTATTTCAGATACCCAGGTTTGTTCCTCTGGTTCTGTATTCAGGCTGTTCAGGCAGAGCTTACCAGGGGGCCAGGCTGTTGCGCTCCATGGGTGCCAGGCAGTTGTATGTCCTGGATGGGGGAATGCAGCTGTGGCCCCTTGCAAAGGAGTCAGAGCAAGCTCCAGGCCCGATTATGATTCAGTCCGGCTGCAGCACCTGCTGAAATTGAGACCACAATGGTTCTGAGATGGGCGAACTGACCAGTCTGCCAGGATACAATTGTTTTCATTACCGGTTTGGTCACTGCGCTTACCAGGAGCATCTCAATCCTGGATATCACGGCGATTGGCAATGCCTGGTTCTGGCATCCCTGGAAAAGAGCTATGATGGACTTATACACCGGGGTGATGCCTTCGGCCTCAGCTTTGAGCAGTTGGAGGCCATCTGGGAGAAAAGATTTCGAAAGGTGGACTCCTGGGCGGATTTATGCAGCACATACCTGCCCAGCGATCCTGAGGACGATCGCTGCAAATGCCTATACGGCAACGCTTGTGTTCTCTTGATGCCGGAGTGCCATGGTGTCTGCAGTGTGTTTAATCCCCGCATGCAAAAAAAATATTGAGAGTTGAGAAGCTTTTGCCTATAACCATACCAGGCGGGCAGTCCGAGATTGATGGTTAGGCGCTTACTCTTGAAACCCTAGTAAGTCACTAGGCTTTTTCCGCGACTCTGCACGGAAAAAGAGGCCCCTTCGGGGCATCATCCGGTCAACCCTTGCAGGACGCGTTGAGCACGGGGACTGGCTCTCCCGGCACTTATTTTTCTAATCTGTTTCTTGTTCAATAAAAAATAAGTGCCGGGGTGCCTGTCCCCACTAGACATACAAGCAA
>PWSL01000261.1 GCA_003563255.1 Desulfonatronospira sp.
CTCAAGAAATGCATGGACAAGGGCAATGCCAGCGGCGAATTTGATGCTCATCCAGTGGATCACCTGGTAATAATTATTCTTTGCCTCATCAACGGCATTTTGAGAAAAAAACTGCTCGGTAAAAAAGAAAATACCTCCTACGAGTACACAGCAATAGATTTTTGCCGCAAAGCCATTGTCAGGCGGGATTAATACTACAGCGAAACATATTTATCGACATCCGGGGACTGGCTCTTTTGCCGCCGAATTTTTGAAGCATTTGCAAATTAGCAACCAGCAAAAGTGCCTGTCCCCAACTTAGACAGGTTGATAAGTTTTATAAGTTTCGCTGTAGTGTTACAAAATTTTGAAGTTTCGCTCTAGTATTAAAGCCCCAGCTTTTTCATGAAATCTTCAGGGCTTTCGTTGCCATCTCCTCCATTGTATGAAGATTCGTCCTGACTTGATACGGCTACATTGTCAGGTGCCTGGTAAATAAACTCAACTTTTTCCAGAGTTATCTCCAGATAAAAGAACTTCTGATTCTCTGTCTTGAACTCTACCCTCCTGTATTGCGGCCTTTCCAGGTCAGCTTCAAGGGTCAACTTCATAGCCTGGTTCAATGGCACCATTTTGGGCTGGGTCTGGTTGACCCCTACACCCACATTGGATTTCAGCATCTGACGAAACTTTCCGATACACTGATTCATGAGTTCACCCATGGCGTCCGCCACTTCATTAGAGGTGTGGTTCTTTGCCAGGTCTTCCTCAGGCATACCCATGTTGAGATTGTAACGGGTGTATATTTCCAGAGCGGCTTCCGCCGAAAAATTCATGGCCACAAGGCCTGCAAAACCGCCTTCAAACAGAACGAAACATCCTATTTCCGGTCTAAGGCATGTCTTGTTGGTTTTGATAAAGGTTGAAGAATAGTGCAACGAACTGTTGGTCGTAGCATCCAGAGTGGACTTTATGGCTTCGCACAAAATAGTCAGAATTTCGTCTGTACTTTTTACTTGTTGCTTGGGCATGATAAAAACTCCTGTATAGTTAGATGAGCCGGATAATCCGGCAGGGGGTCACAATCACCTGAATACCTGTTCAGCATTTTTCAGTGTGCCCTGCTAAATCAGCCGTATCTGTTTAGACCTGTGCCCGGTGGCCGAGGCGATAATTTACACAAAGTATCGCTGTAGTGATAATTTTGACCATCTTTCATCTATTGGGTTAAAAAATAAATGCGGGACTGTCCCATTTTTGGACAGTAGCAACTGTTCGCCTGGTTTGCAGGTAAAGCTCGGGTTAGTAACGTTTTTGCAGGGCTATAACGAACGGATAAATGACTCAAGGTCATTGTCCTGACCTTCGCGGTAATCTTCAGGGTAGAGCAGTTGGCGCATGAAGAATACACTACCCACACCCAGGGCCTGCTCAGCATTGCGTGCGAAAATATCGAGCCGGTTTCTGACAGCTTCTGAGGTTTTTTCCTGTATCTGGTCCAGGTAAGGTTCTGCTTCCTCCGGAAGAGAACTTAACAAGCGGGCTTTTTTTTCCAGAAGAGACCTGTGCTGCTCCAGGTTATAATTCTCTTCCAGGCTCCTGTCCGCCTGGTTCTCAATCTCCCGCACTCTTTCAGAAAGCCTCCAAAGCTTTTCTTTCAGCAGTTCAAGGGACTTTGAACTTTCACTCATATACTATCTCCTTTGTATCTGGTCAGCGCTTTCTATGAAAAGCAGGGGGGCAGACGCCCCCGCACTAATTTTTCAAAAAATCTGCAACCTTTCTGCCATAAAAAAATGCGGGGAGAGCCAGTACCCTCCGGATAACCATTCTGGGGGACAACGAATACCGGCACATTTGAATGGTTACCCTTACTCGAATCCGGTATATGAGGACTGTTCAACAGGTACCTTTCCCCTCAACATTGCCCATGCCAGACCCAGTCTTTCATAAAATACTCTTTCAGTCTTGGCAAGAGCACTGGAACTTGGGAAATAATCCCAGGGATTATACAGTTTCTCTGGAGCCATGAAATCTGTTGGTGATGGCACCGGGTTCATTCCTTCGTATCTGAAAATGAGCATTGCTCTGTGCATGTGCGCAGCCGAAGTTATCAGAACAAATGTTTCATCGCCGACAACTTCCTTGACCATCGCAGCCTCGTCTTCGGTATCCATAGCTTCTGAAAGAACTATTATATCCCTGGCATCAACTCCAGACTGAACAGCTGTCATTGCAGAAAGTTCAGAACTGGCAACAGGATATCTGAATTTTCCACCGGTAAATAAAAGCAATGAATCAGGATACATATTCTTGATCCTGAGTCCTTCCACCAGCCTGGACAAAGAAGATGAGCCAAGCATTATGTTGGGGGGGAGTTCTTCATCAAAAAAATGTCCTCCGCCAAGAATCACCACGTACGCCGGCTTAAGCTCAGTATTATGCTGCAGAGGCTGATATTTCTGTTCTAGAGGTCGAAGCAAACTGTCAGCTACAGGCTCAATTGAGATTGCACACAAAAAAACAATCCCAGCAAAGACGAAAAAAAGACCGGACCTTGTCTTTCTGAATAAAAACAAAATCAGGCCGAGGAGAATAATCTGCAAAGCCAGAGGCAAAGGAAATACAAGCCTTGAAACCATTTTTTTAAAAATAAATAAAATTTCCATCAGTTACAGTTAAGTCGTATCCTTGAAGTCGTCATTGTTTAAGTAATTTGTCCATTACATATGCAAAGTATCTTTGCAGGTATCAGTTTAGCGCTTCCAAGGAAAGCTGGGGACAGGCACCCACCGCACTTATTTTGCAGGAATGATCTTGACATCAGCTAAAAAATAAGTGCGGGGAGAGCCAGTCCCCATGCCACATCCAAAGCGCTGAACAGATACTCGGTAACCATTCAGGAGGTCCTCGGTGGTGTTTACCGGCACCAGGCCCTGGGGGACTGTCCCCGCTAAGTAATATCTGTGCAGGTTCACAAAACTTCGCGTCTGAAATTTTTGTAGTTGTGCTGAAAAGGTGTCGCGGGGACTGTCCCCGGGCCGGTTTCGACATCCCCCTGAATGGTTACGATACTCGGAAAAAGAGCCAGTCCCCGGCGGTAAGCAGGTAAGTATCGCTGTAGTGTTAACAATGAACTGATAACTCTTAACTCGCAGGCTACTGATGCTGATACAAAAAAAGGGGATTCCAGTGAGTGGAATCCCCTTTTTTGTGGAGA
>PWSL01000067.1 GCA_003563255.1 Desulfonatronospira sp.
ATGTTGAAATCCTTTTCGTAAATGAAACTGAAAGCTTTGCCACTGTTGTGGTGAGAGAGGTAACAACTGGAGACAGGTTTGAGTTGCGCTTGCAAGCTGATCATCCCAATAAAAACTCCATCCTGGCGATGATGTTGACAGCGCTCAGTTTAGATGAAGTCGTCCGCATCAGGTGGCAAGAAGGCTCACCTCCTAAACTATTACGTGTCGCAATCAATAGACTGTAGCATTTATAATTATTCTTTATAAAAAGCCTTCTTAAGCCATCAATCGCTTAAGAAGGCTTTTTTACTGGGAATCACATACATGCAAAGTCCAGAAAACTGATGCACATAGGTGTAGCCACGCATGCCAAAGACATGATACGTGTTCTAGTGGACATGGTTGACCCTACCGATCCTACCGATGGTTTGTTTATTTTTCTGCAGATTTCGCCATTTCCACTCCTTTTTATCAATAACAAAGTACGCAGTACGCTTCAACTGGATGAACGCATCTTACTGACATAAAGAGCTAAACGATGTTGGTGTTGTGAATATCCGAAATGGTCACGCACAAAACGTTTTCCTTTTTCTGATTGCTTTTGATAATATTCTTCATTCTGATACAACTCCATAACTATGGATTGAACTTGAAACGGAGTAGCATAAATCGCGGCATCCTTAAAAAGAGATTGAAATTTTTCCGGAAGAATCACTGGTTTGCCGGCAGCCATGGCCTCTAAGGGGGTCCTCCCAAATGCTTCAACCATATCTGAATGTGTAAAGTACACACAGACATCAATAGTTGCCAAAAAATCTATAGGCGGAATTGAGTTAAAGGGATAAACACTCCAGTTTTTTGGGATGGATCCTAAAATGTTTTTGGGAGTTTCAGCTCCTCCCAAAATATGAATTTCAAGTTGATCATTTTCAGGATAAGCTGCTAAAAGCTCATCCTTTGACTCTGGCCATTTGACATAGTGGTCTCGAGAGTGCCTGCCTATGATGGGCTTGCTATTTTTTGAATTCCGCCTCTTTGATTGCCATTGATCAATATTAATAATGTTATTCCAGTCTGTACTGGATAGTGTAACCATTTTTTCAATATCAGGCTCCTGTAGCAACGACTGTCTCACTGCTGGTCCTATAGGGCACCAAACACCTGAATGTCCGAAATATCTTTGCAGGTTTTTACAACAGCTTTGAAGGTCATAGACTCGGGACTCGGGGTTTTTATATTCTCTAAAGGGTGATTGATTAACAATGACCAGGATATTTTTCGCCTTTATTTTTGGAATATAGGCCTGATAGTCATGTAGTACTGGCGGATGGCGAATAATTAATAAATCACAATAGATTTCTTCACCAGAAACCAAAAACTGGACTTTCTTACCATCGATTTGTTCTCGTATCTTGGGGTTGATAGTTCTTTCCAGATTAAGAAAATATCGGTTCATTTGAACTAACCCTGTACGTAGCCCAAATTTTTTTTGTGCTTTAATTTCTTCTACATTGGATGAGGTAGTACCACCCGGCAACTTGAAATCTGAAGCAATGACTACATCGAAATGTCTTGGCTTGGATTTTTCTTTTTCTCTAACAGGCCACATGGGTTCTGGTACTGGAAAAGGTCGACTTTTAATAGGAAAATCAATGTAAAGTGAATCAGATGCAGAATGGTAGCACATGAAACTTTCATGATAATCTTTCCTGGCGCCCATAAAATAATTCTGAAAGCCAAAAGATGAGTGTTCGGTCAGGGAAACATGCGCTTGTTTTGGGAACGATAGAAGACTTGTTGGCAGATCGACAACTTTATCGGCTCCAAAATATCTTATTAATCTCTTTTTGAATTCTCCATCAGCGGCAAAACGAACACTATCCCAATAACCTACCCTTTCTATCACCTGTTGGCGACGAAACATTAAGGATGACAAATTGAATTGAATGTATTTTCCTAATCCTCTTCGATGAAAGCGCAACTTGCTAAAGATCCGGGCCAATTCTGATGTATTGGCTATCACTTCAGGATTTGCCTGCAAATGCCTGACTTGAACTTCTATCTTTTCCGGGTGTGACCAGTCATCAGCATCATTGACTGTCACAAACTCTCCTGTAGCCTCTCTGAGCGCCAGATTCCGGGCCACGTAAGGCCCCTGGTTGACTTCTGCCCTGATAAGCCGTACCCGTCCATCTTTCTGGACATAGCTCTTCACAACATCTTTGGTATTATCCTCACTGCAATCATCAACAACAAGCACTTCCAGATTCGTCCATGTCTGGGCAAGGACAGAATCCAGGGCGGTAGAAATTGTGTTTTGGGCATTGTAGGCCGGCATCATCACGGTAACTTTAGGGAGGATTGAAGGCAGTCTTGCTTTGTTTGAATTACCAGGAGCAGCTTGTAAGCAATCATAGGGGGCTTTATCTCCGGTAATATTGCAAGCAATAGAAGATAAACCGTGCAGTTTCAGGGCGGTGTTAATCCAAATCATTTTGTCCTGAACGTTTGTCTCCAGATTGGCGGAAGCCAGGTACAGATCGGCGTGAATTTCTCTCTTTAAAGCCTGATCAATAATTATTCTTGCCTCCTGGACTTGCCCCAGAGCTTCCAGGCATTCAGCTTCCAAAACAGCTCTCTGGCGCATTTTCGCAGGGTTATCTTCCCCATTCTTGACCAAGGCAAGCATATCCAGAGCCCTGCTGGCATCTTCTTTAGTATACCGGTTTGCATGCCATAATGCCAGCTCCCAGGCAGCCAGGCATCTCATGTAAGTATTTCTGCTGTCTTTGGTTAACTCCTTCAAGTCATTATAGGCACGCTCAATAAAACCAAGGTTTAAAAGCTTACAACGAAATTGTTTGACTTTCCTTTCAGCTTTTTTATAATCACTCACTTTTTTAACCTTGACAGACTCTATTTTGAACTTTTTGGAACTGATTTTTTTCTTTTCTGATGTACTTCTCTCCAACATTTGGTTCCGATAAAAACCAGGACTGGACGCCGGAATAACGATCTCAACATTTCTGGATGATCCATCAGAAAAACCTTCAGTCATATTAAAGTCATCTTTCCTGCACAGCAGACAAATTCCATCAGCTTCAAAGATATGCTTTTCTGACGTCACATCTGTTGAACTGTTCTTGGACAAAAATTGCTGAAGTGGTCCATTGCTTAGCTGGAAGTGTCCATCCTGATTCCCTGTCTGGTTG
>PWSL01000235.1 GCA_003563255.1 Desulfonatronospira sp.
CGGATGTCTGATGTCGGAGGTCGGAGGTCGGAGGTCGGAAGTCGGAGGTCGGATGTCGGATGTCTGAGGTCTGATTTACGATTGCAAGTGATCCCCTGCAGGCATTTGTTGTTTCGACAAAGTCAAGCAGCAGAGGAGTGGTTTTGGAAAAATATTATGCTTATATGAGGAAGCAGTGCAATGCATTATGACAATATATTGACCAGAAAGATACAGGCTGCCGTGGAAAGCGGGCGCAAGGCCCTTATACCTTTTGTGCCGGCGGGGTTTCCAGTCAAGGACAGGTTCTGGGATGTGATCCTGGAGCTGGACGCCGAGGGCGCGGATGTCATAGAGATCGGAGTGCCCTTTTCAGATCCAGTGGCTGATGGTCCGGTGGTGGAAAAGGCCTCCATACGCTGCCTGGAGCAGGGAGTTAACCTGGACTGGATTTTTGAAGGCCTGGCTGAATACAGGGACAGGATCCGGGCAGGACTGGTTTTTATGGGGTACTTCAACCCCTTTCTGCAGTATGGCGTTGACAGGCTGGCCGGATCCTGCAGGGAGGCCGGGGTGAGCGGGCTTATTATCCCGGATTTGATCCTGGAGGAAGCCGAACCTTACATGGAGATGCTGAATGAAAACAACCTGGCCTATATTCCCCTGGTGGGTCTTAATACTTCGCTGGAGAGGCTGCAGGCATATGCCGGGCTCTGCCCTGCTTTTGTCTATGTTGTCTCGGTAATGGGTATTACCGGTACAAAGACCGGTTCCATGCAGGTTCTGGGAGCCAAGCTGCGCCAGGTACAGGATAGTTTTGAATGCCCCGTGGCCCTGGGTTTCGGCATCAGTTCCAAAGACCAGCTTGAGTCCATAGAAGAGCATGTGGATGCAGTTGTTTTCGGTAGCGCCCTGATCAACCACCTGGATGAGGGCAGGACTCCCAGGGAGTTTATGGCCGGGTGGTAGTGGGGGTATGGATTATGGGAGTTGGAGAGGGAACAAGAGGGAGCGGAGGAAAGGCATGGAGCATCATTCGGCCGCTATGATGCTCAAAATAATGGACGCGCTGCGTTCTGAAGAGTTTCCACGCGGAGCGTGGGAGCGATATAAAGGAGAAAAACCATGAGTAAAGATCAGATGCCCAAAAATTATCAGCTTATGCAGGAGCAGCACCCGGGATTTATCAAGGCAGTGGCAGAGCTTGGCAATGCAGTACGCCAGGAGGGTCCACTGGATGCAAAGACTGTTGAGCTTATCCAGTTGTCTGCGGCGGCAGCCCTGAGACTTGAGGGCGCGGTACACAGCCATGCCCGCAGGGCGCTCAAGGCCGGAGCCACCCCGGAGGAGCTTCGCCAGTCTTTGATGGTAATCACCTCCACCACTGGCTTTCCCACAGTGGCGACAGCCATGAGCTGGGTCAGGGATGTAACCGGGGAGTAGTGACTTGCCGCTGCAACCCTGTCACATAAAACAGGCGTAACCATTCAGGGGGGCCTCGTTGGTGATTACTGGCACCAGGCCTGGGGACTGTCCCCCCAAAAAAAACCAACAAAGTCAAAGGCAACCATAATTGTGGAGGTTATGCATGCAAAAGCCCGTGGTTTTTAATTGCCGGAATGCTGATGATGTTACCAGGGCGGTGGAGGAATACAATATTAGCTTTGTGCAGTTCTGGTTCGTGGATGTCCTGGGTAATCTCAAGAGTTTTCAGGTGACTCCCAGCGAGCTGGAGGAAGCCTTTGAAGAGGGCATGGGGTTTGACGGTTCTTCCATTGAGGGCTTTTCAAGGATTCATGAAAGCGATATGCTGGCTTTCCCCGACCCGGCGACTTTTCAGATAGTTTCCTGGCGACCCATTGAGCGGCCTGTGGCAAGGGTGTTCTGCGATATCAAGAACCCCGACGGCAGCCCCTATGAAGGTGACAGCAGGTATGTCCTTAAAAGGATCCTGTCCAGGGCCGCTGAAGACGGGTACAGCTTTTACGTGGGCCCGGAGCTGGAGTTTTTCCTTTTTGAGAGTTCCAGGGAACCCAAGACCCTGGATTTCGGTGGATACTTTGATGCTCCGCCACTGGACCTGGCCAACGACATCCGCAGGGACATCATTGACGCCCTGATAAACATGGGTATCATTGTAGAATACAGTCATCACGAGGTGGCTCCCAGCCAGCACGAGATAGACCTGCGCTACCAGGAAGCTCTGAAAATGGCCGACACCGCGGTCACTTACCGGGTAATCGCCAAAGAAGTCGCCAGACGTCACGGCTGTTATGCCACCTTTATGCCCAAGCCCCTGTTCGGGGAAAACGGGAGCGGTATGCATGTGCACCAGTCCCTTTTCAAAAACGGCAAAAACGTGTTTTTTGACCCTGATGCACCGGACAATCTGAGCAAGGAGTGCAAATACTACATCAGCGGCCTTCTAGAACACGCCAACGAGATTACCGCGGTGTGCAACCAGTGGGTCAATTCCTACAAAAGGCTGGTGCCGGGATATGAGGCCCCGGTATACGTGGCCTGGGCGAGGCGCAACCGTTCCTCGCTGGTGCGGGTGCCCATGTACAAGCCGGGCAAGGAAAAGGCCACCCGGGTGGAACTGAGATCACCGGACCCGGCCTGCAATCCCTATCTCGCCTTTGCATGCATGCTTGCCTCCGGGCTTAAGGGGATGGAAAAGAAATACCCCCTGCCCGAGGCGGTGGAAGAGGATATTTTCGAGATGAACGAGGACGAGAGAAAGAAGCATAATATCCCAAGTCTGCCCGGAAGTCTTTTCGAGGCGGTGGAGGTGCTGGAAAAAAGCAGGGTGGTCCGGGAGGCCCTGGGAGAGCATATTTTCAGAAACTTCATCGCCAACAAGAAAATCGAGTGGAATAATTACCGTATCCAGGTCACAGAGTATGAGCTGAAAAAATATCTGCCGCTATTGTAACGCTACAGCGCAACTTATGTACTTACCGCCGGGGACTGGCTCTTTTGCCGTCAAGTATTTGGAGTGCTTGCAAGTTATCAATCGGTAAAAGATCCTGTCCCCGTGCCACATGCAAAGCGCTGACAGATACTGGTAACTTCTCAATAACTCCGGGCGATCTAACACTAACGCGGGCTTTGCCCGCAACCCAGATAAGAAAAGAGTTTTTAGCCCACCCCAGTAAAATGGGAAGAAATTTTACGGGGCAGGCAGATCACACCCAGTGAAATCCGTC